>NZ_JBHVST010000107.1:24285-37748 GCF_042885015.1 Streptomyces sp. NPDC058086
GGCAGCTTCCCCAGCCCCCGCAGCCCTCGCAGCTGCGCGGGGTTGCGGTGCTTCCGGCCTCTCAAGGCTCGCAGCTGAGACCCCAACGCTCTGAGCCGGGATCACGCTGGAGTCCGGATCCAGCTGACCTTGCGAACGCGGCACGCCAGCGATCCCAGGGCACAGGTGGAGGGCGCCAAGGACGGTCAGCGGATAGCACCAAACCGGAGCCTAATAGGCTGGTCAAGCCCCGGTCGACGTCACGTGGCAGGTGACTGACATCTGAGAAGCCGTATTCCTATCGGTCATGAGGACGGTTCTGATCGAGCAGGGGCCTTGGTCGAGTGATCTTGGCTGGGTGGGTGCATGAAGGCAGACACCTCACGATGCCAACGAGTCAAGCCGCGGCAGCGAGTTCGGTGGGGAACGCGGTGTGTTCGTCGAACAGCGTGTGGTGCTGAAGGCAGTGGTAGAGCTGGCCGATCATGCGGTTGAAGCAATGCCACGAAGTTAAGGGCTCGCAGAGCATTAACTCGCAGTCTTGATCTCTAGCGGGGTGATGATGCCTGCCTCGCGTGCCTGGTTGAACAGGTTGTTCAGGGTGGCGAGTTGGCGTTCCGCGGGGCGGAGGTCGTGGCCTGCGGTTGCCAGCAGTTCCCGGATGTCCCTCAGGCGCCGGTTGATTGTCTCGGGCCGGACATTGAACAGGGCGGCGATAGCGATCTGGGGTAGGCCGTGCCGGTAATGGAGGACGGCGGCCAGGAGGCGGTCGGCGAGGGTGAGGATCGGGCGGCGTCCGGGTGTTGCCGTCACCCTTGGCGCGTGGCCGGTGGCCGCGTCGTTTGTCCAGGTGCGTCTCGCGCTGGGCCTCCTGGAGGGTGGTCAGCGTGGTGATGAGGGTGTCCCACTCGTGCGGCGGCAGCCCGGTCAGGGCCGGGTGGCAGAGCCAGGAGAGGTCGGGACTCGGCTGGTCGAAGGAGTCTGGGGCGTCATTGACCTTGGCGTATGCCTCGGGGCGGAGGGTGTAGTTCCAGTCGCCGTGCCAGTCGTGGCGGGTCAGGGGCAGGGCTTCCATCTGCCCGTCACCGATGCGGATCCCTGTCTCGTAGGCGGTGGTATCGAGTTCCGCGTGGACTCTCAGGCCGGTGCGGGTGGTGGTCGCGGCAATGGACTGCACGATGACCTCGTGGCTGGTCAGGGGCCTGCCGCGCCAGTTCATGGTGATGTGGGAGAACAGCCGGTGCTCGATCCGGTTCCACTTCGAAGTGCCGGGAGGAAAGTGACAGACAGTGATGTCCAGGCCCGTCTCCAGGGCCAGGGCGGCGAGTTCGGCCTTCCAGGCGCGGGTCCGGTAGCCGTTGGAACCGCCCGCATCGGCGGTGATCAGCAGTCGTCCGGCCTGCGGGTAGTCCTCCTTGCCGCGGCCCTTCCACCAGCGGCGGATGGATTCGACGGCGAAGGCGGCGGTGTCATGGTCGGTGCCGACACTGACCCAGCCGGTGCTCGCGGCCAGGTCGTAGATGCCGTAGGGCACGGCCTTCCCAAGTTCTTTGTCCGGGAAGTCATGGGTGCTGACCTGCACGGGGTCGCCTGCGGGCCGCCACTCGCGGCCGCCGTTTCTGTACGACCCCACGATTTCCTTCTTCTTCGTATCGACGCTGATCACCGGGTCCCCGGCGTCGATATGGTTCTTGGCCTGCTCGTTGATATAGCGGAACTGGCCGTCCCGGTCGGGGTGCTGCCGGCCTTCGATGGTCTTGGCGTTCCCCTGGAGGCTGAAGCCTTCCTCGCGCAGCACGTCGGCGACGGTGTCGGCGGATATCCGATGACCCTGGCGGGTGAGTTCGGCGGCCAGATGACGGGTGGACTTCGTCGTCCACCGCAACGGCGACATCGGATCACCCCGCACATCCGGCTCGACCAGGGCCAGCAGCGCCGGACGAAGTCCCAGGTCCAGATCGACCGTCCGCTTGCGGCCTCCGCCCATCCGGCGCACCCGCCCCAACGGGGCCTCGCCGGATTCCAGTTCATCCGCACCCAGCGACACCGTGGCCTCCCGCACCCCGGCGGCCCGGGCGACCAGCCTGATTCCGCCATGGCCGATCGACCGGGCTTCCGCTCCTATCAGCAGACGCCGTTGCCGCTCGTCGAGATGCGGGAAGATCGCCTCGAACTTGGCTGCCAGAGCTACCCGTTGCCCCTCCGATGCGCCCATACCACGCCAACGAGTCGGCCAGCGGGAAGCTACGGGTTAATGCTCTGCGAGCCCTAACTTCGTGGCATTGGCGGTTGAAGAGGTTGCGCTGGGCGGCGGCGTGCCAGTCTCCGTGCTCGCGTCGTCGCCGGTAGTGGGCGTTGGCCCCGGCGGATGCCCGGAGTGAGGCGAAGGCCCAGAGGTAGCCGGCGTGGTTGAGCCGGTCGTTCTTCACCCACCGCCGTGTGATGGTCGACTTCTTGCCGGAGGCCCTGGTGATGGGCGAGGAGCCGGCGTATGCCTTCAGGCCGCGTGCGTCGGCGAAGCGGGTGTGGTCGTCCCCGATCTCAGCCAGGATCCGAGCGGCGAGCTGGATGCCGAGCCCGGGGAAGCTCAGCAGGATTTCGGCGTCCGGGTGCTGAGGGAACGCCTCTTCCACCGCCTCGGCGAGCTGGTCGGTGGCGGTGCAGGCGGCTTCCAGCTGGATAAGTAGGGCGAGCATCTGCTTGCCGAGCGCCTCTTCGACCAGCGGCGGCTGGTGGGCCCACTCGGCGCGGAAGACGTCGCGGACGCGGTCGGCCTCAACCTCGATGCCGCGCTTGCGGCCTGCTCGTTTAAGAGCTGCTTGGAGCTGGGTGCGAGTCAGCCGCGCGGCCCGAGAGGGAGTCGGTGCGGCCTTGAGGAGTTCGCGGGCCTCGGGCCTCTTAGGGCATCCGTGCGGCGTCCACGAGACCGCCACCACCATGAGCAACAGGACCGTGCACGCTGTCTAAAGCAAGGTGTTGCCCTCCGGCAGCCACGAGGTGTCGCGTTCCCGGCACTCGAACGCACCCAGGAACTACCGCTCCTTCGGAACGCCCTTAACAAGGGATTAGGGCCTTTGGTGCAGCACGAGGGTTGTTGAAGCCAACTCGTGTGACCGGAGGCCCGGGAGCGGTGCCTCATGCGTAACAATGCCCTCAACTGTGCATCAGTTTCTTTGAACCGGACGACAGTTGAGGGCGTTGTTACGCATGAGGCACCGCTCCCACGAGCATGGCCCCGCGGGCCCTGACAATCCGGCCAGGCCCGACACCCGGGACACAAAATTCTTGGAGGAGTCTTGAGTACCGGTATCCGAAAGACCCGCGCAGGCGTCACCGCCGTCCTTTTCGGTGTCCTTCTCACGGGCACCCTGGCGATGGCACCGGCCGCCACCGCAAGTTCGTCCCCGGCCACCGCTCATGCAGCCAAGGCCACCAAGGTGTCCGACGCCATCATGCACACGAACGGCTGTAGGTACGGTTGCTACTAGGAACCGGCTGGGACGGTGTGAGACGCGTGCAACCGTCTCACACCGTCCCACACTGTCTACCCTGACACGTCCGCCGTGACGGTCAGCACCGGGAACGCCACCGCTACCGCCGCACAGGTATCTGGGTGTTTCGCAGAGACGCGGGCGGTTCCGTTACCGGCCAGCCGGATGCGGAAGGGGCGGCCATGGATCTCGACCTGCAGAAGGTTCGCTCCTTGGTGGCGTCGCCGAGCTGGTGCACATCTCCCAGTTCCGTTCCGGGCCGTCAGACCCCGAGCCCTGGAGAAGGACTTGGACACGTCGCTTTTCGAACGTGACAGCCATGCGTGACATTGACGGCCGCCGGGCGCCAACTCCTCGATGACGTACGGCACCTGGCTCGTCGAAGAAGCCGATGCCCGCTTCGGAACGTCCCGACTTGCGATCGGCGGGAGCTCCGCGGGAGCCACACTCGCCTTGGCGACCCTGCTCCGGCTGAGAGACAGAGGTGCCGTTGGCCAATTCACCGGCGCTGCGCTCCAATTCGGCACATACGACTTGAGCGCACGAACCCCGGCCGGTCGCCGCATCGCGGACGAATACTTCATCCAGGCGTACGCCGGCCATTTGGAAGACCGCACTGTTCCTGACATCTCTCCCATCTACGGCGTTCTTCGCGGGCTTCCCCCAACGCTGCTGATCGTCGGAAGCGCAGACGTGTTGCTGGAAGACAACCTGGCACTGGCAGGTCGGTTGTCAGCGGCCGGCAATGACGTCGAGCTCCGGGTCTACCCCGACTCACCACATGGCTTCACGGGCCACCCCACGGCAATGGCCAGGACGGCGCTCAGCGGCGTTGATTCCCGGCTGCGCGACCGGATTACGCAATCGTAGGGACTGACCGTGATCCTCGAAGGATCCCAGTCCTAGAGGTCGACTACGTGAGACACGGCCTCCCGCACTCCCGGCGACGTGGGCGTCAAACGGTCAGGCACGCAGTTGACATCGATCGACCGGACACGTCTCGTGCCCGGCTATCGGGCGTAGCCGATGAGCATGTGTCGGGATCTATCGGCTGGACCGTTCACCGACGTTTGTCGACGCAGTCCGCATCCTGGTCCGAGCCTCAGGCGGTAAGGCGTCCGGATCGCGGTATTGCGAACGACGTCGGGCGACGCCCCATCCACCACGGAATTGTCCGATGGGGTGGCCGCACGGGTATCGATACCCGGCCTGGGGCGGTCCCGGGCAGGACTGGACGTACATGGCCGTGCCGGTTACCATGTATTGCATGGTACCTGATGTGGCAAGTAGGGGTGGCTCAGGGAAGGCGGAAAGCCAGCTTCGTAAAGGAGTGCTGGAGTACTGCGTCCTGGGACTTCTGCGCAGTGGCGCTCGCTACGGCGTAGAGCTGCTGGAGGTGCTTGGCACGGTGAACGTGATGACCACCAGCCAGGGGACGATCTATCCCTTGCTGGCCCGGTTGCGCCGTGACGGCTTGGTGGATACGACCTGGCAGGAGTCCCCAAGTGGGCCGCCGCGCCGCTACTACATGCTGACCCCTCAGGGAGAGGCGGCGCTGACGGAGTTCACTGAGATCTGGCCGCACTTCCGCGACGCCGTGGACCGCTTCATCACCGATTAAACGACCGAACTCCCCACTGCCTTTACCTGGAGATTCACTATGAAGACCGTCGAGCACCCGCTTGCGGTGGCCTACCTGGAGGCTGTGGCACGCGAGGCCGCAGCCCTGGGGCCGGAGCGCCGCAACGAACTTCTTGCCGATCTGACGGAGCACATTGCGGTGGCATTCGCCGAGCAGCCGGCCCTCAACGAGGCAGAGGTGAAAGCCGTCCTGGACCGCCTCGGCGACCCCCGCACCATCGTGGCCACCGCCCGCGAAGGCGAGACCATTGCGCTGCCGGTCAGCAAGTGGCACAGCCTTGCCCCGTTGATCTTGCTGCCGGTGGCCGGACTTCTCGGGGGCGTCAACCTCGTCCTGGGCGGCATTGCCATGATCGCGGGCGTCGTGCTGCTGTGGGCAGCACCTCACTGGAACAGGCGCGACAAGATCATCGGCACTGCGGCCACGCTCCCGGTCCCTATAGCGCTTGTCGGCATAGCCTTCACTGCAGCGACAACGGGGCCGCTCGACGCGGGGCTACTCACTCTCGTCGCCCCCAGCGTGCTGGTACCGGCGGCCGCATCGGTATACCTCTTCCGGGCAGGACGCCGCATGTCGTCATGATGAGGAATCGCCTGTTCTGGCAGCGTCACCGACCGCATGGCGCGGACCGGGCACCCTGACGGCAGGCGCAAGTTCGAGCCGCTTGTCCATGTCGAGGCGGAAGGTGCCGTACTGGTTGATGTTCGACCAGAACGACGCGGTCAAACCGCGCCGATCCTCGGCGGACAGCTTCTTGGCCCAGGCCGGTTCGGCGAGGACCTGCTGCAACAGCAGGGTGTTGACGTGGACGAGCGCAGACTGGAGCAGGTGCAGGGCGAGCATCGAGGTCTCGGCGTGTTCCTTGTCCGGGCCGGTCAGGGCGCCGTCCTTGCCGTAGTGGAGCACGGTGTTGGCGCTGTTCCAGTTCTCCACGACCTGGAGCCCGCCGTGGATCTCGCGGCGCAGGCCGGGGCTGGCCAGGTAGTCGCGAAGATCGTGCGTACGGCCCGGCCGAGTTCTTCGAGCGCGGCGTAGGTGGGGTGCTTCGGGCCGCCGCGGGTGAAACGGCGCAGCACTGTTCCGCCTCCGCCGTCCCGAGCCGGAGTGCGGTCGCACGTATCCAGGGGGCAGGGCCCGCCCGCCCCGCCTGGATTGCCATCCAATATGAAGGGCTGACCTCATCGCCTGCCAAGTCCGGGCCCTCGGGCCTGCTGGCCTTGGGACTGTAGGCCGTGCACTGGACGTGGTCGCGGGGGAATCTGGGTAGGAAGCGGCTGCTGCCGCCCTCGCAGTATCAGCCAAAATCAGGCCCTGGCTTCAACTATTCATCCCTCGGCCCCGATGCGTGGGCACACTGCCTCGTTGGCTCCCTCATCGTCAGGCGAGGGTGAGGGGCGCCGCGTCGTGGACCGCCGGCTCGTGGTGGCCTGGCAAGCCGGCGGGCGGCGGGTTGCCCAGGTCGCCGGGAATGTGAGGGCGGCCGCGGCCATCAGTTGGCCGTGCCGCAGCCGGGCGCCGACGGGCAGTCCGCGTAGCGTTGCCGACAGGAAGCCGGCGGCGAAGGCGTCGCCCGCGCCGACCGGGTCGACGACGTCCACACGGGGGGCGGGTCACGGTGTCGCGGCCCTCCCCCGGCGACACACTCCGCACACCGCCGCCGACCCCGGCCGCGCATCACGAACGCCCCTTCACCCACGACCCGGGGCGGTGGGAAGGTAACGCTCCCGCGCCCTGCGGACCGGGCACGTCCCAGGCAGCACCTGCTCGGCCGCCTGCGAGCCCGTGCTCGTCTATGAACGGACCCCATGGGGCTGTCTCGCCTGGACTGTCCCCGGAGACGGCAGCCCGTCCGAGATCCCCCACCAGATCGGGGTGCTCCGCAACTCGTCCACCAGGTCGCCCAGATCGTCGAGCGCTCCGCCTCCGAGAACGGCGCCGACACGGGCCAAACACCCGCCCACCGGCGGCCGATGGACTCCGCCGCCGCCGCCGAACGACCGGCCGACGACGTCCCCGGCGCTTCGCCCCACCTTCCGCACGTCACTCTTGAGGGGAGGCCTCCTTATGCCCGCGTCCGAACCCAGCCCGGCTGTCCGCACCCTGGACGTTTACCTTCTCTTCGCACACGAGCCGTACTACCCCGGTCCCGGGACCCAGGAGATCAACACCACCACCACCACCGTCGTCGCCGCCGACTCCCTGCTCCACCCGCAGGTGCGCCAGGCTGACGGCGGCCGGATTCACGAGCGCCTCACCCAGGGACGCGAGCAGGGCGAGATCGTCCCGCTGGCCGCCCTCACCCACGAACTGGGTGCAGGCGCCGACTGGCCGACCGCCGGCGACTGGGAGAGCGTCACCACCGACCTGCTGCATCTCGTCCGCTCCGGGGACTGCGATGCCCTCAGCCTCGTTGCCCGAGATCGCGCGCGCCCTCGTCTGCACCGGGCCGCACAGCCGCGTGCGCGCCTACGACGACGCCGCCGCCGACGACTTCATCGCACACGGGCCTGCTGAGCGCGCCGCGGTGCTGGCCGAGGTCGACGCGTTCCTCGCCGGTCCCGTGGCGGAACAGGATCTTTAGCTGCGCCCTCGTGAACGGGGCATCAGCGTGGCGAGGAGCCGGACTACGTCTGCGGGGCAAGCTCGGCCATGCGACCCCACCCCTGCTGGTCGGGAACGTTCACATTGATGATCTCGGGCGTCTCGGCGATGGCGGCGGCCATCGTGGCCAGCCCGGCCGTGAAGTGGTCGGACTGTACGTGGGCCGCTCCAGCGGCGTCATCTTCGAACGCCTCCAGCAGCGTGAACTTGCTCGGGTCGTCAACACTGCGAGACCAGTCGAAGAAGAGGTTGCCCGGCTCGGCACGGGTCGACTCGGTGAAGGGACCGACGAGAGACAGCCACTCGTCGGTGTGCTCCGGACGGACGGTAAAGCGTACGGCGATGAAAATCATGGCTCCACGATGCTGCGTGCGGCAGCCTGCGGCCAGCCGAGGGCGGGCTCATTCCGACGCTGTCGGAAACGCAGCCGCGGCCAGCGTGAGGAGGGAACTGACCTCGACCCGTCGGCGCCGGAAGTCCTCAAGGGGGAGCGAGACTGACAGGGCGCAGTCGGGACGGCCGGGCAGCGGCACAGCGAGACAGGTGTAGGCAGGGTCCGCCTCGCCGACGGAGACCGCGACACCCCGGGCCCGGACGCTCGCGAGCTCTGCCTCGAAGCGTTCCTCGTCGGTGATCGTGCGCTCGGTGAGGCGTGCCATCCCGTGGTGGGCGAGGTAACGCCGCCGCGCGGCCCGGGAAAGCGAGGCGAGCAGGGCCTTGCCGTGGGCGGTGGCGTGCGCCCGGGTCTCGCGGCCGGGTGCGAAAGGGTGCTGGGTGTCGGTGAGGGGTGCGGTGGTGTCGACGACGGTAATGCGTCCGCCGCGGCATGCGGTGAAGTACACCTCGGCACCAGTGGTCCGCCGCACGTGTGGCAGCAGCGCAGCGACCGCGGTCCCGGCGCCCACGTGCCGCTGGAAGGACCGGTGCAGGGAGGGGACGCGCGGCCCGGGAGCCTACCCTTCCGGTCCCCGCATCAGATACCCGCGCGCCGTCAGCGGGCCCAGCAGGTGGTACACGGTCGACAGCGAGCACCCCAGACGCCGCGTGAGTGCTTTCGCGCTCAGCGGTCCCGGCGCGTCAGCCACCGCGTCCAGCAGGGCCAGCGCGTGGTCCACAGACTGGGGCCCGGACATGGCTTTGATCCTTTCGGTGGGCGTCGGAGCCCACTTGGGTAACGCCGTTGAGTACCCCCGGTTCGCTCGACCTTGGAGACGCCAACCTCACCGGGACAGCCACGGCTGGATGTCGGCAGCGAAGCCCTCACGGTGCATGTCCGGGTCGAAGACGGGCCTGTCATGGCTGGAGGAAGGCTGGTCCGCGCGGCCGTGCTGGTGGGTGAGGCGCCCACCCCGTCGCCACCGTGCCCGGGCACAGAGCCTTCCCACCGTCAGCGCCGGGCTCTTTCGTACCCGAGCAAGGGGGGACATCCTGCGGGTCCGACATCGGCTCCTGTACGTCCTGTCCAGCAGCGGAGCTCGTCCTTGGATGCCTCGCACCACGAGAGCCAGGCAGGTCAGTGATGTGGATTCCGCGGGTGAGGGTCACGTCGCTGCCGTCACTGCCAGCGGGCTGCCGCTCGTTGGCGGGACCCCTCTTCGCCGGTGACCGGGGTGACGGCACACGTCAGTCCGCGCCCCCGGAGATCATTTCCAAGAGCGCGGAAGCTTTTCCCATAACCTCCAACGCGGCCTTGTTCCGCGCCAGTTCCTTCTCCAGACGCTCCACCTGGCGGCGCAGTTTCTCGTTCTCCACCTCGGCAGCAGACTGCTTCGGCCGGGCCGGGCTGGTGCGCTTGTCGACCAGCTTCTCCAGGGCCCCGGCATCCCGCGCGGCCCGCCACTCCTTCACGTGCGAGTGGTACAGCCGCTCACGGCGCAGGATCGCGCCCTTCTCGTTCTTGGGCGCGGCCTCGTACTCGGCCACGACCGCAGCTTGTACTCGGGGCTGAAAGCGCGGCGCTTCGACCGGGGAGCCGGGTCGGATCCGGCGGGCTTGGTACTGGTCATGAGGGGGTGGTGCTCCTGTCGTGCCCTCTCAGGCTAACCCGCCGAAGCGGGGCGTCTCACCAAAGGCTGACAGAGAGGGGCGGGAGGCATGGGTGGCCGCCGCCTCGGTGGTCCCAAATGACGTTGCTGAAGTGTGTTGCGGAAGTGCTCATAGTGCCGTGGGGCCACAGGCGGCGCGTCGCCAGTCGGACGTCATCTTCCTGGAGAAAGGAGGTCTTCCATTGTCCGGGACAGTGGGTAGGCGCGCTCTGCAGGGAACAGCCGCTGAGCCTTGGCGGCATGCCCGGTTTGTATCAGTGCAGCGGCCTTGCGGACCTGGGGGGTGAGGTCAGTGAGATTGACGATCCAGTCGTCGGTGAACGTGCGGATCAGATGGCGGCCGATGCCGACCTGGATGCTGTAGTGGTTCAGTGCAGCTCCCCGCGACGAGCGCTCCGGGTCCCACTGGACATGTACGGCTGCCTGAGCCACGGCCGCCGGGTCTGCGGTCGTCAGCACGGCCCGGGACAGGACATCCTCCCAGCCTTCCCGGATCATCCGCACGGCCAGAACGCGCTCCTGACCGGGTTTGCGGGCCCAGTTGCTCCGATGCATCAGCCACAGGAACGAGGGCTTGATCCACGTCATCCGGTGGAACGAGAACGGCGCAACGAAGCGGCCCGCTCGCAGCGCCGCGTCAGCGATGGCGGGCGAGTACGCCTGGTAGACCACGATCGTGCGAGTGTCGTAGTCGGCACGAATCTGATATTGGGGTGCCATGCGCCGCAGCCTGTCATCGGCTCTGCTGGCGCAGCGAACCATTTTTACGCCCCAGGCCGGTTCGAACGTGCTGGTCATAGCCGGTCGTTGATGGCCGCGATCAAGACGGTTACCTCGAAGCGGACCACGAGATTGTCATAGCGCGTGGCCACGGCCCGCTTGGTTGTCGGAAGGCGATCTCGACGAGCACGTCACTGCTGATCGCCCACTGAGGGGGAGACCACGGCCCCGAACGGCTCCTGTCGCCTCAGTGAGAGTGAACGACCCGTTTTCGTACAGCACGGCGTTCCCACAGCGGCCTTTTGCTGAGGCGGCCCGTCAGGGCCACAGGTGAGGCAGCTGCTGCGTCACCCGTGTGCAGGAGCAGTGGGAACTACTCGATCAGGAACTGCGGCCACGGCTGGCTGAGCTGGGTATTTCCTGGCTGCCTCGACAACGCGCTGCGCTGCTTCGCCAAGCTGTCTCACGCATAGTTGAGGTCCAACGCGCTCGCGAAAAGGGGAGATATACAACCGCCAGATGTGGCTTCGCGGCGTGAGTGAACTGGTCAGAGAAGCCGACGCCGTTATCACACGCCTTGCCTCTGCTTGATCAACCAGGCTGTCCGACTCCCCGTCGCCACTTGGCCCGCCAGGAGATGGCACTGGTGGATCAGGCAGCCGTCAGGACCGACGCTCACAGCAGGCAACGACTTCTGCCGACACCGGCCGCGTCCGATTCGGCTTCGCGCGGTGGGTGCTCGTCCCGCACACGACGTGGCAGGCCCGGCGCGTGGCCGCCGATTTCGGTGAGGGGATGGACCCCCGGACCGCGTGGGCAATTGCGCGGCTGGCCCGTCACCCCGAGGAACGCGGCTTCGCTATGGCTCACTTGGACGACGAACGCCGCGCTGCGGACTGAACGGAGCGCAGGAACTGGCCTTCGCCTGCCCGGTCCAGTCTCGCGCACGGCCTGGTCGTCGGTGGACCAGAGCGCGCGGCCAAGGGCTACCGTCAGGCGCTCACCGCGCATCAGGCCGTGGTGCCCGCGAGGCGGGTCGACCCGTCCACGCGGAGGCAGTTGAGCGGCAGGCCAGGGCGACGCGCGCACTGAGCCACCCGTCGTGGCCGTCGCCAAGCGACGGCGCCGCCACGTCGTCCACCCTCAGCCTCTCTGCGTAGCCTCCTGGTGCTGGACCCTGGGCTCCAGGCGTCGGCCGGGACGGTGCGTCTTTTCGTCCTTGGACGGGACCGTACCCACGTGCGCCGCACGGCCAGAGTGATCTGTCCGATGCTCGCTGGGAGTTATTCAGCCGGTCCTGACGGCCTGGCGCTTCGAGCGCCGCGGCCGGGCCCTGGACTTCGGACGTCCGCCCGAACACGAACTACGCGAGATCATGAACGTGATCCTCTACGTGGACCGCACGGGGGTGCAGTGCTAACCTCGCGCTTTCATGAATGGTGCTGTCCGGCAAGTGGTCAGGCAAGCAGAAAGTGCCTCTGACCAGCGAGAATGAGGATTGCTGAGGTCCTTGTTCCCGCCCCTGTCGAGGCACTTTCCAGGTGAAGAAGCCTATCGGGTCCTATCCCCATGTCTTTGTCCGGGATGACGGCCGGGCCGTGGTCTCGCAGGCCGGTTCGGTACTGCTGGTCGAAACGATCCGTAAGGCCGGCCTCGACCAGGCCATCTCCGCAGCACTCGCCCCCTGGCGGAAACCGAGGGCCGTCCACGACCCGGGCAAGATACTCGTGGATCTTGCGCTGGCGGTCGCGCTCGGCGGGGACTGCCTCGCCGACATCGCGATGCTGCGGGCTGAGCCGGCCGCGTTCGGGCCGGTCGCCTCCGACCCGACGGTCTCCCGTCTGGTCGACACCCTCGCCACCGCGGGCGAAGAAGCACTGACCGCGATCCGCTCCGCACGATCTGAAGTGCGTCAACGCGCCTGGACGTTGGCCGGCAATCGAGCACCGGACGCCGGTGGGCAGGTGACCGTGAACCTGGACGGAGTCCTGGTCGTCTCTCACTCCGACAAGCAGGATGCCGCCCCGACATGGAAGAAGACCTACGGTCACCAGCCACTGATGGGTTCGTCGACCACGGGCCGGGCGGGACCGGCGAACCCGTCGCCGCTTTGCTCAGACCCGGGAACGCGGGCTCGAACACTGCCGCCGACCACGTCGAGGTCACCCGCCTCGTCTTGGCCCAACCTGCCCAGGAAGTACCGGCGCGGACGGCAGACCCTCATCCGCTGCGACTCCGCAGGCGGCACCCACGAGTTCGTGGCCTGGCTCGCCCGGCGCGGGTGCTGGCTGGCCTACTCCGTTGGCATGGTGATCACCGGGGCCATCCACCAGCACGTCCTGAAGATCCCGGCATCGGCTTGGACCCCGGCCGTCGAGACCGGCGGCGAGGTCCGCGACGGAGCATGGGTCGCCGAACTCACCGGCGACATCGTCGAGGGCTGGTCGAAGGGCATGCGGCTGATCGTTCGCAAGGAACGACCGCATCCCGGTGCCCAGTTGAGGATCACCGACGCGGACGGCATGCGGGTCACGTGCTTCGCCACCAACACCGCCGACCGTCCGATCACCCAGCTCGAACTCCGTCACCGTCTGCGGGCCCGGGCCGAAGACCGGATCCGGGCCGCCCGCGCGACCGGCCTGCGCAACCTGCCCTGCACGACACCGCGCAGAACAAGGTCTGGCTCGAGGTCGTCCAGATCGCTCTCGACCTGCTGGCCTGGATGCCTATGCTTGCCCTGACCGGCCAGGCCCGCCTCTGGGAGCCCCGCCGTCTGCGGTTCCGCCCGTTCTCCGCAGCCGGGCAACTCATCACCACCGGCCGGCGCCGCATCCTCCGCCTCGCCCGCCACTGGCCCTGGACCGGTGAGATCACCACTGCCCTCGAACGTCTCGCGCTCCTGCCGAACCCCGGCTGACCAGCAACCTTCCCGCCCCTACAAGGGAACCGGTCCAGACCGGATGAGTGGAACCCGGCGTCCACCCG
>NZ_JBHVST010000108.1:0-37023 GCF_042885015.1 Streptomyces sp. NPDC058086
CTCGGGTATGGGGCGGCGCAGCGCCGACGAGCGGGGCCCCGGTCACGTCGGCAACCCCGGCACCGGGCACCGGCCTCAGGACGGTGTCGCCCCGCCCGCTAGGCGGTCACCGGCTGGAGCTTGGCGCGGAAGTGCCGCAGGATCGGGGACTGTTCCACGATCCGGTAGCCGTGCACGGAGTCCGCGTTCTTGGCGATGTTCTCCAGGGTTCTGCCGACGTGGTCGTAGTGACTGCGCGTGTAGACGCGCCGCGGCAGCGCCAGCCTCACCAGCTCGTACGGCGGGCTCTTCACCGGGTTCCCGTCCTCGTCCTCCTCGCCGAGGTACAGCGAACCCAGTTCGGCCGACCGGATGCCGCCCTCCAGGTAGAGCCGGCAGGCGAGCGCGTGCCCGGGGTACTGGTGGGGAGGTATATGGGGCAGCAACCGGCCCGCGTTGAGGTAGATGGCGTGCAGACCGGGCGGCTCCAGGATGTCCACGCCGGCGGCACGGACCCGCTGGGCCAGGTGGTCGGCGCTCTCCGCCCGCTCCGCGAGGTAGGAAGGTTCGGTCACCTCCTGGAGACCCTGGGCGATCATGTCGAGGTCGCGTCCGGCCAGCCCCCCGTAGGTGGGAAACCCCTCGGTGGCGATGAGGAGGAGTTCGCACTTCTGGGCGAGTTCCGGATCGTTCAGTCCGATGAAGCCGCCGATGTGGACGATGCCGTCCTTCTTGGCGCTCATCACACAGCCGTCGGCCAGACGGAACGCTTCTTCGGCGACCTGGCGCGGGGTGCGGTCCTTGTAGGCCGCCTCGTGCCGGGTGACCAGCCAGGCGTTCTCGGCGAACCGGGCGGCGTCCAGGATCAGGGGGACACCGTGCCGGCGGCAGAGTTCGGAGGTCCGCTTCAGGTTCTCCATGGAAACGGGCTGACCGCCACCACCGTTGTTGGTGATGGTCATGACGACCGCGGCGACACGCGAGCCGGTCGTCTCGGTCAGTCCCCGCTCCAGGGCCTCAAGGTCGATGTTCCCCTTGAAGGGCTCCGAGCTGTCCAGGTTCCGCGCCTCGGCGCAGGGCAAGTCGCGGGCCACACAGCCCGCCAGCTCCACATTGGCGCGGGTGGTGTCGAAGTGCGTGTTGGACAGGACGGTGTCGCCGGGCTTGAGGAGGTTGGAGAACAGGAGTCGTTCCGCCGCGCGCCCCTGGTGGGCCGGCAGGATGTGGCTGAAGCCGGTCAGTTCCGCCACCGTGTCCCGGAAACGGTAGAAGGATCGCGAGCCCGCGTAGGACTCGTCACCGGCCATGCCCACGGCGAGCTGCGCCGAGGACAGCGCACCGGTCCCCGAGTCGCTCAGCAGATCGATGGTCACCTCCTCCGCGCGCAGATCGAACAGGTTGTAGTGCACTCGTTCGAGTGCCGCCTTGCGCTGCTGAGGGGTCGTGAGCGGGATAGGTTCGACGACCTTGATCCGGTACGGCTCCATCCTGATTTCTGCTCCTGCCTTTCCGTTTCCTACTGAGTGGAGGATCTCGCGCGGCTCGGTACCCGCCGTGCGATGGGGGGAGAACGTCTGATGGGGCGGCTGGGCCGGCAACGGCGGCCGTACCGCGTACGCCTCCGAGGAGATGTACGCGGTCACCCGGGGCGGTCGGCCACGCTCGTACACCAGCGCCAGATAGGCGATGAGCCCCACGCCGTCGTGCAGCAGCCGCGAGGTGACGGTGGCCAGCGACCGGTCGAGCGCCGCGGTGTCCATGCCGTGTCGGCGCAGCACGGCCACCGCTCGCGCATAGGCCTCCCCGTCGTGCCGGACGTAGTCCCTGACCGGCACGTGGAGGGTGAAGCCGCTGGGCAGGCCGGTCCCGGACTCCGTGAAGGAGTGGCAGGAGAGCACGGGGCGCCCCTCCAGCCGTACGCCCTTCCCGGCGCCGGAGTGCGGCGGCGGGCTGTCTAGACCCGCCGCGACCCGCAAGAACTCCCGTACGGTCTCGGGCCGTGGGCCGGGGTCCGTGCGGGGCAGCTCACCCGCGTCGGCGGCGGCCAGGTTCCGATGGGTGACGTAGACCTTCACCCGGGGTGTCTCCCAGTCCCCGAGGTCGAGGGCGAGGAACGGATAGCCGTCGGCCTGGGGCAGCGCGGCGAACGCCTGCCGGTGGCCGAGCCTGTCCAGTGCCTCACGCACCGTCTCGGCGGCCCGATCCGCCCCGGACGCCGCCGGGTTCAGATAGACCTTGACCTTGGGGACTCCGCCGGGCCGCAACTCCAGGGCCAGCCACAGCGCCAGCGGGCCCTCGGGGACCGGCGGGAAGAACAGGTCCTCCAGCCGGTCGAGTTGGTCGGTGGCGAAGCCCCAGCGCTCCGCCATGGCCCGGACCACACGCAGTCCGACGCGCCCGTTCTCCGCCAGGCCTGCGGCGCCGTATCCCGGTTCCAGCAGCACACGCAGGGTCGGGGGCGCGTCCGGCACGAAGGCGAGGGAGTACTCCACCGGCGTGTGGTCGTCGGACAGAAAACTCGGGTAGGACGGCGGTTCGTCCAACGGACGTTCCGCGACCGGACCGAGACACTCGGTCAGGACACGCGCGTAGATCTCGCCGTCGGACGGTTCGAGACCCATGGCTTGGCACAGTCGGAGTAACTGGTCGGCCACGTAACCGCCGAGCGGTTGGGTTTCCGTGACCGGTCCACCCCCTGCACGGGAGGTGATCATCGGCCCTCCCGGCGGGTGGGCCCGGGAAGGAGGGCAAAAAGATACCCGCCTGTGCGGGCGGGTATCTCGCCATCCGGCGTGTGTGGTGCGACGGGTATGGCGCGGGGGTCGAAGCTCCCTTGGGAGGTCCCCCGTCGGGGGCGGAGCGTGGCTGCGCAGTGCTGTGCTGAAGTGGCGTCGGTGGTCGAGGGCTCCACGACACCTCCTTAACTTGTGATCAACACGATTGCCGCGCTCTTCCCTACCCCTCCAGTTGAATATTGATGCAGTGCGAGGATGTTGGCAGCTGTTGCGTATCTCACGCCTTCCACCAGGACAGGAACGAACTCCACAGCCCGCCACGCTCCTGCCGGCCCTGCGCACCTCCTTGGTCGCTGCGCGCCGTGGTCTCCGGGCGGTGCTGCGGGTCGGGCTGCCGGGCGGCCCGTACGGGGGTGAAACGGGCCGGAAGCGCGGCCAGCGCCCGGTTGAAGGGACCCGGACGCCAGGTCAGACTGTCCTCGGGTACGGCCAGTTCGACGTCCGGAAGCCGGTTGAAGAGGTTCTCGATGGCCGTCACGGTGATGAGCCGGGCGGGGTCCTTGGCCGGGCAGGCGTGCGGTCCCGCGCTCCACGCCAGGTGGGAGCGGTTGCTCGATGCGTGCCGGGACGCCGCGAGCGCCGGGTCGCTGTTGGCGGCCGCGAAGCTGACCAGCACGAGGTCGCCCGCCGCCAGCTTCTGTCCCCCGAACTCCATGTCGGCCGCCGGGTAGTGCGGCGCGTAGTTCGCCATGGGCGGGTTCTTCCACAGCGTGGTGTCGATGGCCTCTTCGATCAACCCGCCCGCCGCGTAACGGTCGTTGGTCAGCAGCAGGTGCAGGGTGTTGGAGATGAGGTTGCGCAGCGGCTCCGCGCCGGCGCCCAGGAGCAGGACGAGCTGGTGGACCATCTCCTCGTTGGTCAGGCGTGCCTGATGCTGCATCAGCCAGGAGGTGACGTCGTCGCCGGGCCGGGACCGCTTGAGGGCCACCAGCTCGCCCACGGCCTGGCCCAGTACCTCGTTCGCCTTCTCGGCATTCACACCGTCGAAAATGCCGGATATACCGAAGAGGACCCGGTCGCCGATCTCCGCGGGGCAGCCGAAGAGTTCGTTGAACACGAAAAGCGGCAGCAGCTTGGCGTAGTCGTTGAGCAGATCGGCCGAGCCACGGGTGTGGAACTGGGCGATGAGGTAATTGGAGACCCGCTCGGCGCTCTGGCTCAACCAATGCGAATCGACACGCGCGAAGCTGTCCGTTATCGCCTGCCGCAGCCGCATGTGGTCGGCCCCGTCACTGAACATGGCGTTGGGCCGGTACACCAGAAGCGGAAGCACCGGACTGTCCGGACTGATCTCACCTTCGTTGAAATCCCGCCAGCGGCGCGAGTCCTTCCGGAAGGCACTCGCGTTCTGGAGCAGTTGGAGCGCCGCCGAGTAATCCGTGACCAGGGTCGCCTCGACACCGGGGGCGAGTTCGACCGGAGCGGTCGGCCCGTAGTGACGCATGTACTCGTAATAGGCTTGCGGATCGGCCGCGAACTCCGACCCGTGCAACGGCACCGGCTCACCCGTGGCATGAGCCGGGCAGCCGGGTGGTGGCACGGGGGCGGGGGATTCAGTGTTCATGCTTGCTCCTAGCGGGCACGGTCCTGCAGATAGTGAACGAGGGTGATCAGGGCGCTTGCTGATGAATTCTCGTCGCGAGCGTCGCAGGTGACGACCGGGGTGTCGGGGAGCAGGTCCAGCGCCTCACGCAGCGCCTCTTCGCCACGAATCGGCGTACCGTCGAAGTGGTTCACGGCAATGGCGTAGGCGAGTCCGTACTGCTCGATCAGGTCGATGACGGCGAAGGAGTCCGCCAGCCGCTCGGGGTCGACCAGCACGAGCGCCCCGAGAGCGCCGCGCGCCATGTCCTCCCACATCTGCACGAACCGCTGCTGGCCCGGCGTACCGAACAGGTACAGCACGACGTGATCACTGATCGTGAGGCGTCCGAAGTCCATGGCCACCGTGGTGGTGGTCTTGCCTCGGACGCCCTTCAGGTCGTCGATCTCCTCGGCGGCCTGCGTCATCGTCTCCTCCGTGGACAGCGGAGGAATCTCCGACATCGTCCCGACGAAGGTGGTCTTGCCCACCGCGAAGTGCCCGACGATCAGGATCTTCACGGCGGTCTGCGCCGCTCCACCTCGGACGTACGCCTTCTCATCCAAAACGGGCCCGGAGACCATCCAGCACCTCCTGAAGAATCTGCTCGTCGACCAGGCGGGCGCGCGCCACCGGCGCGCGCGTGATGAGGTAGCCGCCTTCGGCGAGGGCGTTGAGAAGGATCTTCACCACGCCCATGGGCAGGCGCAGGTGTCCCGCGATCTCGGCGACCGAGAGGTAGCCGCCGGAGCACATCTCCAGCAGGCTCTGTTCCTCCGGCGAGAGCCGGGCCGGCCGCTGCTGATGGTCGGCGGCCGCCGTGACCAGCGTGATCAGGGAGAACTGGTCGCCGTCGGGAAGGTCCCGGCCATTGGTGATGACGTACGGCCGCACTAACTCCGCGGCCTCGGGCTCCTGCCGCTCGGAATCGGTCACTGGCGTGCGCCGATGTTCTCGCGCGGCGGAGTCGTCAGCGCCTTGCCCAGCTGGCCGACGAGCTGCTGCATGCGGAAGGTGATCTCCCCCATCTCGACGTTGGGAGAGGCCGAGACCGCGAGGTACGCGCCGTCACCGGCGGAGATCAGGAAGACCCAGCCACCGTCGAACTCGACGAGCGTCTGCCGCCATTTCAGATCGGACCCGTCGCAGAAGAACCCGATCGAGCGGCTCAGTGACTGCACACCGCTCATCGCGGCGGCGACGGTGTCCGCGTGGTCCCTGCCGACCCCCTTCGAGGACGCCATCAAGAGCCCGTCGGCGGAGACCAGGACCGCGTGCAGAGCCCCGGGAATCTCCAGGACGCCGTCAAGCATCCATGACAGATCGTTGTTCACGAAACCTCATGCCCTTCGCTGCTTGCGTCATGTGCGTTGCCCGTGCGGCCCGCAGGCTCCGGGAGCGCGGCTCGACCGGACTGCGTGCCGCGCTGGAAGGCACCCATGATCGAGGCGGTCTCCTCTTCGGAGCGGATCGGGGTGCCCGTGGTCATGGGGGCGCCCGTGGTTTCGGAACTCGGCGGCACGATGGCCATGGCCCGCCTGCGGCGGCGCTTGGGAAGACCGTCGGCGGTCGTGGACGCGGCCGCGGCGGGTTCCGGGCCGCTCGGGTTCAGCGAGGGAACAGTGCTCACAGTCTGTGCTCGCTCCTTTGGTTGCGGCATGCTCGTGAGCAGCTCGTCCGGCAGCAGGACCACCGCTCGCACACCCCCGTAGGGAGAGGTCGAGTCGACGGACACCGTGAAGCCGTAGCGCTCACAGAGCACACCGATCACCGCGAAGCCGAACTGCGGGGGATTGCCGAGCCCGGAAACACCCGAGGCCCGCTCACTCGAAAGGAGTTTCGCCGCTCGGGCCTTCTCCTCCTCGTTCATGCCGACACCGGCGTCGTCGACGACGATGCAGATGCCCTTGGGCACGGCACGGACATTGATCTCGACACTGGTTTCCGGTGCCGAGTAGCTGGTGGCGTTGTCGAGCAGTTCGGCAAGGGCCAGCGCCACCGGTTCGACGGCCCGGTTGGTGACCGCGAAATCGACCTGCGAAAGAATTTCGACCCGCTGGAAGTGCCGGATCCTGCCCTGTGCGCTGCGGACCACGTCGTAAACCGACGCGACGTCACGCTGCCGTCCCAGCCAGCCTTCGCAGAGCACCGCGATGGACTGGGCGCGCCGCCCGAACTGCGAGTTCATGTGGTCGATTTCCAGGAGGTCCTGGAGAATCACCGACTCGCCATACTTGCTCTGCAGTTTGGAAATGGCCAACTGCTGTTCGGCGGCGAGACCCTGAAGCGTCCGCATCGCCGATTTGAGCGCGGTTCTCGTTGCTTCCTCGGCTTGCTCCTGAGCTTTCTTCACCGAGGCCGAATATTGGTTCTCAAGCTCAGCGTAGTGATCTCTGAGTTCTTGATTTCCCTGCCTTAAACTCCGCGCAGAACGCTTTCCGCGAATAATGGCGGTAGCTGCAAGCGGAGTACCAGCGATAAGAGCCCAGAGAGCCGGGTCCTGCATGTATTGCGTCATAAGACTCTCTTCAAGCGACTGACAGCCAGCTACTGAATTCCGTCAGCGCGGCGGGCCGACAGCCCACTGCGCAGGGTTTACCGTCCGGGCCACACGGTTGGCCAGAAGAGTCGTTTGGCCAGAAGAGTCGTTTTGTGCACATAGCCCGCTCGGCAAGTGCGGCGATCGTATCATCGCCCCAACTCATGACGGACCGTCAATATGAGGAGTACTTGCGAACATTGATGAGTAGTCAGATCCTCAACAACATCCGAAAAGGGGGCTCTGCGGCTTTCGTCAATCAGTGCCCGGAGTGGACATCGGGGGGCGGGTCCCGCCGAGCGGGCGCGGGGGGGACCCCACGCCCGCCGGGCTCGCGTTCAGTGCAGGTCGGCCGACTCCTGGCTGTCGTCGAGGAAACCGCCCGACTGGTGCTGCCACAGCTTCGCGTAGGCGCCTTCCGACGCGAGCAGTTCCTGATGCGTGCCCTGCTCGATGATTCGTCCGCGGTCGAGGACGACGAGCCGGTCCATGGTGGCGACCGTGCTCAGTCGGTGCGCCACGACGAGCGCCGTCCGGCCCTCCATGAGCCGCCACAGCGCTTCTTGTACGAGGATCTCGCTCTCGGAGTCCAGCGCGCTGGTCGCCTCGTCGAGCAGCAGGATCGGTGCGTCGCGAAGGATCGCCCTGGCGAGTGCGACCCGCTGGCGCTGTCCGCCGGACAGCTTGACCCCGCGCTCGCCCACCATGGTGTCGAAGCCGTCCGGCAACGCGTCGGCGAACTCCGTGACATGCGCCGCCTCGGCCGCGCGACGGATCTCGGCCTCGGTGGCGTCCGGCCGGGCGAAGGCGATGTTGTCCCGCAGTGTGCGGTGGAACATCGCCGGGTCCTGCGGCACGTAGGCCATCAGCCCGCGCAGGTCGGCCTGGCGCAGTCTGCTGATGTCCTGCCCTCCGATCAGGATGCGGCCGGAGTCGATGTCCGTCATCCGCAGCAGCAGTCGGGCCAGCGTGGTCTTACCCCCGCCGGACCGGCCGACGAGACCGATCTTCGCCCCGCTGGGCACCGCCAGGTCGAGTCCCTCGAAGAGCGGCTCCGCGCCCGCGTGGGCGAAGGTCACCCGCTCGAAGCAAACGTCGGCGGCCCGGGAGCGCAGCGATTCCGGCGACTCCGGGTCGAGCACGGTCGGCGGCTTCAGCAGCAGTTCGGTGAACTGCGCGGCCTCCGTCATCGAGCTCTCCAGGCGACGGTAGATCTGGTTGAACTCGAACATGATCCGCGTCGCGTTGCTGTAGTACGTGAAGGCGACGACGACCGCCTCGACGCCGTGGCTGCCTCCGCCGAGCGCGACCGCGAGCAGCAGGCCCAGCGCGTTGGTCAGCACGGACATCGGCGCGACCAGTGTGTCGATGCGCAGGTTGCCGTAGTCCCACGACCTCAGCATGAGCCGCCGCGAGGCCGCGACCCGGGACCGGTGCTCGGCGGCCTCGCGCTCCTCGGCGGCGAACGCCCGGACCGTGTCCATGTTCATCAGGCTGTCGGCGACATGGCCCGACACCCGGGCGATCGCCTCCTCGCGCTGGTCGACGAGTGCCTGACGGCGGCGGATGAGGGGCAACACGCACAACGCCGTCAGCGCGATCATCGCCAGGAGTCCGACGACGAGCAGCGGGTCGTAGCGCCACAGCACCACCGCCCCGAACACCAGCGGCACGAAGCTGCCCACGACCTGGAACGTCATCGTGTCGACGAACTCCTCGAAGCGGGAGGCGAAGCTCAGCACCCGCTTGGTCAGTGACCCGGCGAAGTTGTCGTGGAAGAACGCGGCGTCCTTGGCGAACAGCTCGTCCATGCCGATGACGTACAGCTGCTCGATGCCGAGGGCGTCGAGGCGGTTCAGGCAGTGCAGGCCGATGCGCCACAGCATCTCCGCGAGCAGCAGGACGCCGGCGAAGCCGAGAACGTACGGCAGCGCCGAGCCGATGGAGATGCCGGCGTCGCCGGCGATCCGGCCGACGAGCTTCGCGACGATCAGAGGCGCGACGTAGTTGATGCCGATGTTGCCGAGCGCCGGCAGCAGCATCGCGGGGGCCGTCAGCCGTCGGAGCCGGGCCAACTCCCGTCCGTAATAACGAAGGGCGAGGAGCACCGAGCCTTTGCCCGGTGAACCCTCGCGCGATTCAGGCGATCCCATCCCAACCCTGTGTTGTCGTGCGGCAGCCTGCCGCGTGCTTCTCCGGGGAGATTCCGTTGCCTCAGTGGCCGTGTGGAGCTTCGGTTTCGAGTGAGCGTGTTCGCTCGGGTCGTCCTCCGACAGGCGAGGTACGACGACGGGCCCCGCGCGGGCTCGTGGCGACACCCACGTGCGAGTACGGCGGGCCAGAAATCGCAGTGTCCCGCGAGGGCTCCCGCGCAGTCCAAGCGTTTTTATCGGCCAACGGCGCACGTCGCACGCCTGCTCGACTCATGCCGAACAGGCGTGCCCCTGATGCGCCCGACCCTCTTTTTCTGCGCAGCTCATTGATTGTACCGACCGTTAGGTCTATTTTACCGGTCAGCCGCACCGCCGCACACGAGAGGCACGTATCCACGTGGCGCTCGCAAGCCCCGGCCGCTCTCGCACCGGACGTCCCCCACGCCGCCTGGACCAGAGCCACTCTCTGGATCTCCGCTCACCCATGGAAGGCCGCCGATGCCCCAGACACGAACCTCTCCCCCGCAGGCCCCCGAGAGATCCCGCTCCACCACGCGCAACGTGCTCGTCGTCGTCGCGCTCGTGTGGACCGTCCAACTGGTCGCGCTCGTCGCCGCGTTGTCCGGTATCGCGCAGGCCGAGGTCGCCATCCACTTCCGGACCACGGACATCGCCTGGTTCACCCTGATGACCCTGCTGACCGGGACCTTCTTCCTGCCCTTCGCGGTCAAGGCCGCGGCTCTCTTCGGCAAGAAGCGCGTCCTGCTCGTCGCCACCGGTCTCGGTTTCGTCGGCGACCTGGTCGCCGCCTTCGCCACCGACTACCGCACGCTGCTGATCGGGCGCGGCATCGCGGGCGTCTACGCGGCCACCGCCCCGATCGCCTACGCGATCACCCGCGACGTGTTCCCGCGCCGCTGGGTGGGACTCGCCAGCGGGGTCCTCGCCGGCGGGGTCGGCCTCGTCGCCTTCGGCGGGCCGTTCCTGGCCGGCTGGCTCCTGGACAGTTACGGCTTCCGCGGCGTGCTGTGGTTCATGGCCATCAGCACCGCCGCGAGCTTCGTACTGGTGGCCGCCTTCGTGCCCGAGAGCCCGGTCCGCGAGGCGGGCGGCCGGATGGACTGGGTCGGCGGACTCCTTCTCGGCGGAGGAATCACGGCGATCGTCTACGCCGTCGGCGAGGGATCGCACTGGGGCTGGGGCAGCGGCAAGTTCGCCGCCTACACGGCCGGGGCGCTGATCACGCTGGTCGCCTTCGTGCTCGTCGAGCGCCGGGTCGCCGACCCCCTGTTCCCGCCGTCCATGACACGGCGTCGGCCGGTGTGGACCGTCCTGCTGGCCACCTCCGTGGCAGCCGGCTCACTCAGCGCCGTGGGCGTGGTGATGCAGATGCTGGTACTGATGCCCAAGATCCCCACCATCTCCGAGGGCCTGGGCTGGTCGGGGACCCGGAACGCCGTGGTCACCAGCCCGATCAGTGCCATGATCATCGTGGCGGCCGTCGGTACCGGTCTGCTCGTCCGCCGCGTGGACGCACGGATCCTCCTGGGTACCGGCTCCGCGCTCACGGTGCTCGGTTACGGCATCGGCACCCACCTGCACCACAACGCCGCGCAGATCGTGGAGATGGGCCTGATCGCGGGGCTGGGCACGGGCATGGTCGTCGCCGTCGTACCCATCATGATCATCAATGTGGTCACCCCCGAGGAACAGGCACTGGCCAACGGCGTCCAGACTCTCGGACAGGGCGTCGCACAGATCGTCGTCTCCCAGCTGGCCTTCGTCGTGATGGCGCAGCACGGGAAGATCCTCAAGGGCACCCAGTTCTACCTCGACACCGGCTTCACGAACGGGCTCTGGCTGGTCGTCGGATGCTGCGCCGTGGGCGCGTTGCTCGTTCTCCTGATCCCCAGGACCAAGCGCCTCGACGAGGCCGAGGTCGGCCAGGCGGCCTGACCTCGCGGTGCGGGGTATTTCACCATACGGGTCGGAACGCATCCTCATTCGGAACTCATTCGGAACTCATTCGGAACTCATTCGGATCGCGATATCGAGTAGACGGACCGGTCGATAAATCAGAGCAAATTCATTCGCCGACCAGACGGGTCGAGTTCACCGCCGCCCACACACCTCCATCCGTACGACCAGCCGCCTGAACAAAGTGCAGAAAAACCTACCCAAGCGGACTCACGCAAGCGGGACATCGGTAGCGAACCACCCGCCAGGGAGTTTCACCGCCCGCCGAAGAAGACGAAAGGAATGAGGCACCGTGACCGAGAATGTGGTCGGCACCGAGACGGCCGAGGCAACCCCGGAGTACCCCTCGCCCCGATCCGCCCAGTGCCCCTTCGCGCCGCCGCCGGGACTGCTCGACCTGCATGGCTCGGGCAAGTCCGTCGTTCGCGCGAGGACATGGGACGGCAGCACCCCATGGGTCGTCACACGCCACGCCGCCCTGCGCGAGATCCTCGCCGACCCACGGGTGAGCGCCGACATCGGTGGGCCGGGATACCCGCACACCACGGAGGCCATGAAGGCGCACGCCGCCGAGATGGAGCCGTCGATCAACAACACCGACGGCGCCGAACACTCCCGGTGGCGCCGGATGCTGACGAGCTCGTTCACCCGCCACCGCATGGAGAAGCTCCGCCCGGCGATCCAGCAGATCACCGACGACCTCGTCGACAAGATGCTGGCGGGACCCAACCCCACCGACCTCAACGCGGCCCTGTCCCTGCCCCTGCCGTCGCTGATGATCTGTGAACTGCTCGGAGTGCCCTACGAGGACCACGAGTTCTTCCAGGAGCACGCCGGCGTCACCAACGCACGGTTCAAGACACCGGAAGAGGCCGCCGAGACGACGAGGGAGCTGCGCCGCTACATCTCCGGGCTCATCGAGGCCAAGATGGACGACCCCGCCGAGGACGTCCTGTCCGACCTCGGCGCGCGCGTCAAGGAGGGCGATCTCAGCCTGGCGCAGGCCGCTCCCCTGGGACACATCCTGCTCGTCGCCGGCCACGACACCAGCGCCAACATGATCACTCTGGGCACCGCGCTGCTGCTCCAGAACCCCGACCAGCTCGCGGCCCTGCGCGAGAACTGCGACGACCCGAAGTTCGTGGCGAACGCCGTCGAGGAACTGTTGCGCTACCTCACCATCCCGCACCTGCTCGCACGACGAGCCGTTGTCGAGGACATCGAGATCGACGGCGAGACCATCCGCGCCGGTGAGGGTGTCATCGCGGCCCTGCCGGCCGCCAACTGGGATCCGCTGGCGTTCCCCGAGCCCGAGAAGCTCGATCTCGCCCGCCGGGCAGCGCACCATGTCGCGTTCAGCTGGGGCCCGCACCAGTGCATCGGGCAACAGCTGGCCCGTATCGAACTCCACATCGTGTTCAGCACCCTGTTCCGTCGGGTGCCGACCCTGCGGCTCGCGGTCGACGTCTCGGAGCTGAAGTTCAAGGAGGACTCGCAGGCATACGGCATCTATGAGCTGCCCGTCACCTGGTAGCTCCTGGAGGTCCGTGAAGGAGCGGACACGACAAAGGCCGTCTCCTCATCGCCGAGAAGACGGCCTCCGACCTGCTGTGAAGCTGGTCGGGACGACAGGATTTGAACCTGCGACCCCTTGACCCCCAGTCAAGTGCGCTACCAAGCTGCGCCACGTCCCGTTGCCCGTCTGACCTGGGGTTTCCCCTGGCCGAACGCGCACGGAAACAATACCGCACTCGGGGCGATGGTCGCGCATCCGTTTATTCGGGGCCGACCGGGGCGCGGGGTCACGGGGCCGCGTGGGGGAAGGCTCCGGGACGGCACTTGACCTGAAGTTTGATTGAGGTTGCACGATCGTCGGCATGACGATCACCGAGGCAGAACGCCACCACCAGTACCAGGACCTGCCCCGCCTGATGGGGCTGATGACCGGCGACGAGAAGCACGGACCCGCGGCGACGTCCACGCTGGACGCGCTCTGGGTGCTCTACGACCGGGTACTGCGGGTCGGGCCCGAGCGGATGGACCATCCGGAGCGGGACCGGTTCCTGCTCTCCAAGGGGCACGGGCCGATGGCGTACTACGCGGTGCTCGCAGCCAAGGGCTTCGTGCCCGTGGAGTGGCTGCCGGACTTCGGCGCGTACGACTCACCGCTCGGACACCACCCGGACCGGGTGCTGGTACCCGGCGCCGAGATCGGCAGCGGGTCGCTGGGGCACGGGCTGCCGATCGCGGTCGGCACCGCGCTGGGCCTGCGGGCGCAGGGGCTGGGCGAGCCCCGTGTGTGGGTGCTGATCGGCGACGCGGAACTGGACGAGGGCAGCAACCACGAGGCGATCGCGTACGCCGGGCCGGCCGGTCTCGACCGGCTGCACACCGTAGTGATCGACAACTCCTCCGCCAGCCATGCCCGGCCCGGCGGTATCGCCGCCCGGTTCGAGGCCGCGGGCTGGTCCGCCCTGACCGTCGACGGCCGTGACCACGAGGCGCTGTACTCCGCCTTCACCGCGCCCCACCCGGGTCGCCCGCACGTGGTCGTCGCCCGGGTCGAGCCCAAGTCCGCCTGAGACACCTGAGGCGTCTGCGGCACGTCAGGCACCTGAGGCACGTCAGGCATCTGCGGAGCCGGACGCTTCCCCTCTCCTCATCCCGTACGCCCTGAAAAGGAACCCCTTCCATGGACACCATGCGTGATCGTTTCGCCCCCGTCATGACACGACTGCTCGACGAGGATCCTCGGGTCGCGGTCGTCCTCGCCGAGATCGGCAAGGACGGCTTCACGCAAGCCCGGCGCAGGCATCCCGATCGGGTGATCAACGTCGGGATCCGCGAACAGCTCCTGGTCGGGGCGGGCGCGGGCCTGGCGCTGGCCGGCCTGCGGCCCGTAGTGCACACCTTCGCCAGCTTCCTCGTCGAGCGGCCGTTCGAGCAGGTCAAGCTGGACCTCGGACACCAGGACGTGGGCGCGGTGCTGGTGAGTGCGGCCGCGTCCTTCGACTGGCCCGCCGGAGGCTTCACCCACATGGCACCCGGCGACGTGGCCCTGCTCGACACCCTGGACGGCTGGACCGTGCACGTTCCCGGCCATCCGGACGAGGCCGAGGAACTGCTGCGGCAGGCGGTCGCCGCCGGGGACGACAAGGTGTACGTGCGGTTGTCCGTGCAGTCCAACGCGCAGGGCCTGCCGGTCGACGGGGCCCGTTTCCGTACCGTCCGGGAAGGGCGCGCAGGGGTCGTCGTCGCCGTCGGGCCGATGCTCGACGCCGTACTCGCCGCCGCGGAGGGACTCGACGTCACCGTCCTGTACGCGGCCACCGTGAGGCCTTTCGACGGGCAGACCCTGCGCCGCGCCACGGAGGCGGCGGGCACCGACGTCGTCCTCGTCGAGCCGTATCTCGCCGGTACGTCCACGGCCGCCGCGGGCGACGCGCTCGCCGACGTACCCCACCGTGTCCTCGGCCTCGGCGTCCGTCGGCGTGAGCTGCGCCGGTACGGAACGATCGACGAGCACCTGACCGCGCACGGCCTCGACGCGGGGTCCCTGCGGGAGCGGATCGGCGGCTTCCTGAGCGCCTCGGGCCGACCGCGCCCCTGAGTAGGCCCCCGCACGGACCCGCGCGGACATGCGTGTCAGTCGGCCCTCGGAAGTCCCAGCTCAGGGTGGGCGTCGAGCAGCCGGGACGGAGCCGCCTGGCGCCAGGAGTCGGCCAGGATGTCACGGAGTTCGTCGCCGTCCTCCAGGGCGGCGAGCCGGACCCTGACCCAGGCGAAGCCCGCCTCGTGGTCGGCGATCCAGAACTTGCCGGGCTCCGCCAGGACGAGTTCGTCGCGCTCCTCCTTGGGGCAGCGCACCGCGATGGAGGTCTCCTCCTCGGGCAGCGTGGCGAACATCTTCCCCGCGACCCGGAAGGTGGGCATGCTCCAGGCGATCTTCTCCGTGGTGTCCGGCAGGGAGAGGGCGGTACGGCGTACGTCTTCGGCATCCGGCATGGGACGCACCGTAGCCAATGGCACTGACATTGATATCGGCCGGCAGGTTCGGTCGCTCCCGGCTCCCCCGCTCGAAATGGTCGATGATTGAACCAGCTGCGATCGGATCGATACTGACCGTAATATTTTTCGAGCACCGGCTGCACGTTCGGGTCGCCCCGGACGCTTCATGGGTGGAGGCGGATGGTGCCTCTGGTGCCCGGGGTGGGGACAGGGCACCTTCGATCAGCACAGGTACAGGGGAGGACCCCGTGCAGCAGAGCGCTGCCGCGTGGTTGTTCGAGATCGCGCTTGGCTTGAGGGTGTTCGGCCCGGACGCCGTCCGAGGCTGCCGTCGGCTCCTGACGGCCGGCGTACGGATCGGCATCACCGGGCTGACCGGCACCCGCGCCCCGTCCCGCTCCGCCGAGTCGACCCGGGACGTCCCGTGAGCGGCGACGGCGGACCGGAGGAGACCGGCGGGGCAGTCGGAGCACCCCGGGTGGTGCCCATCGATCAGTGGGACCCCACCGCGCAGATGGCGTACTGGGGCTTCCACCTTCAGCGCCGCCAGGACTACATGCGCTACGCCTATCTCCAGCTCGGCTCCGACGCCGACGCGGAGGAGGCCGTGGACCTGACCTTCGACCAGGTCATGGACCGCTGGCCGCGGATGCTGCGGATGGAGAACCTGGAGGGCTACGCCTGGACGATCCTCAAGCGCCGCATCATCGACATGCACCGCAAGCGCCGGCGCCGCCCGGAGCTGATGGAGATCGCCGCCTTCGAGGCGGCGCTCGCCGACCCGGCCGAGGATCCGTACGACACGCTCACCGACGCCATCGCCCTGTACGTCGCGGTCGGCTCCCTGAGCGAGCGGCAGCGGGACGCGATCCTCCTCTACTACGGCATAGGTTTCACGGCCGCCGAAGCCGCCGTACTCATGGGCAACGAGGAGGCCACCGTCCGCTCCCAGCTCCGTACCGGACGCCGGCGCCTCGCCACCCTGCTCAAACTCCGCTGCCCGGATCACCCCGACGGGAAGAACCCCTGATGAGCACCCTGCCGTCCGACCGCCGCACCATCGACGAACTGTTGACCAAAGCGCGTACGCAGGATCGTTACGCCGGCTACGACCTCGCGGGCGCCGAAGCCCGTCTGCGCAGTCGGCAGGCGGCCCGGCACCGCCCGCGCACCCCCGATGCCGCGCTCGTCCGGGCCGTGTGGACCACCCCCGAGGACGACCGCACCCCGGACGCGGACCGCGCCTGGTGGGACCTGAACGCCGTGAGCCTGCTGGTGCTGTTCGGGCCCGACGCCGACCGTCATCTGAGCGAGTTCATCGACAGCCAGTACGCGGACAAGACCGGCGCCCTGGTCTTCGCGTGTCTGCTGCACGTGGCGGGCGACAGCAGCGGGGCGCGCTTCTGGTGGCGTTTCGCGGCCGGGGTCGGCCACCAGGTGGCCGAGTACTGCCTGTTCCTCGAACACGCCCACAGCGGTGAGTACCACGACGCCGACCACTGGCGCACCCAACTGGTGCGCGAGCACTTCGAGCCGACCTACATGTGCGGCGACCGCGTCACCGCGCCCCTGGTCAACCCGGCGTTCATCGACCACGTCCACCCGCATATCGCCCGCCCGCACCACCCGGAGATCGGCACCGTCCCGCTCCCCAGGCCGCCTCTCGTGAAGGAGCTGCGCCACCTCACCTCCCTGCTGTAGCCGCGGCCGGGAGCGGCGGCTCTTCACGCGCCGGGGACCGTCGCTCCCACCCGCTTGTAGAAGATCGTCGTCGGGCGCAGCTCGCCCGACGGCGTCGCCGCGTAGTCGGGTATCGCCCCGAGCCGGGTCCAGCCCGCGGAGCGGTAGAGGGACTCGGCGGGGCTGTCGGTCTCGGTGTCCAGGTGCAGGAGGGTGATTCCGGCGGTGGCCGCCGCGCGCTCGGCGGTGGTCAAAAGGCCCCGGCCGACGCCCTGTCCGCGGCCGTCGCGGTGCACCATCAGCTTCACCAGCTCGGCGCGGTGGCGGCTGTTGGGTTTGTCGGGGAAGACGAGGCTGACGGTGCCCAGGATCCGGTCCGCGGTGTGCGCCACCCACACGGCGAGGCGCCCGGCCGACACCGCGTCCACGCGCTCCTCCCACCAGGCGACGGCCGCCGCCCGCGCCAACGGGGCGTGGAAGCCGATCGAGGCCCCGCCCTCCACGGTGTCGATCAGCAGCTCGGCCAACTCGCCCGCCGAGGCACGAAGGCGCTCGGCGTCCAGCCGGGAGACGGTGGTCACGGCAGCACCACCACCAGCGCGTACCGTACGTCCTCGGGGCCGGGACACCGGAAGCGTGTGGGCCCCCACACCCGCAGCCGCAGACAGTCCCCGGCGTCGAGCCGGTGTTCGACGTCCTGCGCGGCCACCTCCAGCGTTCCGTCGAGGACCCAGATGTGCTGCTCCAGGCCGGGCACGGGAGGCCGGTCGTAGGCGATGTCGGCCCCGGCCGTGAGCCGCCCCTCGACCAGTTCGCCGCGCAGCCCCGCGTGCGGCGGGGACACCGATCGTCGTACGAATCCGGAGGCTTCGTCGGCCCAGACCGTCTGGTCGGCCGCCCGCACCACCGGGACGGGCTCCGCCTCGACCTCGCTGAGCAGCTGCGACATGGTGCGTCCGTAGACGGCGCACAGCCGGTTCAGGAGCGAGGCCGTGGGGCTGATCTCGGCCCGCTCGGCGCGGGACAGCGTGGAACGGCTGACCCCACTGCGCTCCGCCAACTCCCCCAGGGACCAGCCGCGTTCGGAACGCAGCTCGGCCAGCCGGGCGCCGAGCCGGATATCGACGGCATCGAGTCCCTCATCGTTTCCCATATTCGGGATGCTATCCCAGATACGGGTCAAGCCGGGGTGGCTCCGACCACTCCCCTCAGTCCACCGTCGCGGCCTCCGCCAGCGCCTCCAGCACCGGGCGGATCAGCGGATGCCCCTCCGCGCCCCGGCGTACGGCCGCGAAGACCCGGCGCGTGGGCGCGACGCCGTCGACCGGCCGGACCAGTACGCCCGTGAGGTCCATGCCGCGCAGGGCCGAGCGGGGCACCAGGGCGACACCCGCGTCGGCCGAGGCGAGGGCGACGACGGCCCGGAAGTCGTCGGAGGAGTGTTCGAGACGGGGTTGGAATCCGGCGTTCTCACAGGCCAGGACGACCACGTCATGACAGGGGTTGCCGGGGTACGGGCCGATCCACGGGTCCTTGGCCAGCTCGGCGAGCGGGACCTCGGCGGCGTCGGCGAGCCGGTGGCCGAGCGGGACAACCGCGTCGAAGGGCTCGGCGTACAGGGGCACGGGGGTCAGGCGCGGGTCGTCCGCGTCCGGGGCGCCCCGGTACTCGACGGCGACCGCGATGTCGACCTGCCGGTCGAGCACCATCGGCAGACTGGCGTCGCCCTCGGCGTCCTGGACGCGGACGTGGATGCCGGGTGCCGTGCGGGCGAGGCGGGCCAGCGCGGGGGCCACCACCAGGCCGATGCCGGTCGCGAAGGCGGCGACGGTGACCGTGCCCGCCGAGCCCGAGCTGTACGCGGCCAACTCCGCCTCGGCGCGCTCCAGTTGGGCCAGCACCTCGTTGGTGTGGCTGAGCAGGATCTCGCCGGCCGGAGTCAGCCGTACGCCCTTGGCACCGCGCTCGACGAGCCGGTGGCCGGTCTCCTGCTCCAGCGCGGTCAGCTGCTGGGAGACGGCCGAGGGGGTGAGATAGAGCGCGGCGGCCGCCGCCGTGACCGTGCGGTGGTCGGCCACCGCACGGAGGATGTGGAGCCGCCGCGCTTCGATCATGCGACCGATTCTCTCAGGTCACAGACGTCTTTCAGCCCTCGAGCTCCACGCGGGCGGACACGAACGCGTCGACCGCCCGGTTCACGTCCTGCGTCGAGTGCGCGGCCGAGAGCTGGACCCGGATCCGGGCCTGGCCCTGCGGGACCACCGGGTAGGAGAAGCCGATCACGTACACGCCGCGCTCCAGGAGGAGCTCCGCCATGCGTCCGGCGACGGTCGCGTCGCCGATCATGACAGGGGCGATCGCATGGTCACCGGGGAGGATGTCGAAGCCCTCCGCGGTCATCCGGGAACGGAACAGCGCGGTGTTCTCGGCAAGACGGATGCGCAGGTCGTCGGCCGACTCCAGCAGGTCGAGCACCTTCAGGGAGGCCGCCGCGATCACCGGGGCGAGCGTGTTCGAGAAGAGGTACGGGCGGGAGCGCTGGCGCAGCAGGGCGACGATCTCGGCGCGGGCGGCGACATAGCCGCCGGAGGCGCCGCCGAGCGCCTTGCCGAGGGTGCCGGTGATGATGTCGACGCGGTCCATGACGCCGTGCAGCTCAGGGGTGCCGCGGCCGCCGGGGCCGACGAAGCCGACGGCGTGGGAGTCGTCGACCATGACCATGGCGTCGTAGCGGTCGGCGAGGTCGCAGATCTCCTTCAGGGGCGCGACATAGCCGTCCATCGAGAAGACGCCGTCGGTGACGATCAGACGGCGGCGCGCGTCGGAGGCCTCCTTGAGCTGGGCCTCCAGGTCGGCCATGTCACGGTTGGCGTACCGGAAGCGGCGCGCCTTGGAGAGACGGATGCCGTCGATGATCGAGGCGTGGTTGAGGGCGTCGGAGATGACCGCGTCCTCGGCGCCGAGGAGGGTCTCGAAGACACCGCCGTTGGCGTCGAAGCAGGAGGAGTAGAGGATCGTGTCCTCCTGGCCGAGGAACGCGGACAGGCGCGCCTCCAGCTCCTTGTGCACCTCCTGCGTACCGCAGATGAAGCGCACGGACGCCATGCCGTAGCCCCAGCGGTCGAGGGCCTCGTGGGCGGCGGCGACGACCTCGGGGTGGTCGGCGAGGCCGAGGTAGTTGTTCGCGCAGAAGTTGAGGACCTCGCCGGGGCGGCCGCCCGCGGTGACGCTCACGGTCGCGGACTGCGGGGTGCCGATGACGCGCTCGGGCTTGTGCAGACCGGCGGCGCGGATCTCGTCGAGGGTGGTGCGGAGGTCGTCGCGCACGGAGTCGAACATGGGAAGGGCTCCTAGGGGGTTACGCGGTTCGGAGTGGCTCGTGCGGACGCTCACGCGCTCCAGTCGAGGATGACCTTGCCGCCGCGGCCGCTCGCGGCGTCCGCGAAGGCGGCCTCGTAGTCGCGGTAGTCGTAGCGGCCGGTGATCACCGGTGCGAGGTCGAGGCCGCCTTCGAGGAGGACGGACATCGCGTACCAGGTCTCGAACATCTCACGGCCGTAGATGCCCTTGATCGTGATCATGGAGGTGACGATCCGGGACCAGTCGACCGGGAACTCCTCGGCGGGCAGGCCGAGCATCGCGATCCGGCCGCCGTGCGTCATGTTGGCGATCATGTCGCGCATCGCCTCGGGACGGCCGGACATCTCCAGGCCGATGTCGAAGCCCTCGCGCAGGCCGAGGGCGCGCTGCCCGTCGGCGATGGCCGACTCCGCGACGTTCAGCGCGAGGCTGACGCCGATCTTGCGGGCGAGGTCGAGGCGCTCCTCGCTGACGTCGGTGATGACGACGTTGCGGGCACCCGCGTGCCGGGCCACGGCCGCGGCCATCAGACCGATCGGGCCCGCGCCCGTGATGAGGACGTCCTCGCCGACCAGGGGGAAGGAGAGTGCCGTGTGCACGGCGTTGCCGAACGGGTCGAAGATCGCGGCGACGTCGAGGTCGACCGGGACCCGGTGCACCCACACGTTGGCGGCGGGCAGGGCCACGTACTCGGCGAACGCGCCGTCGCGGCCGACGCCCAGGCCGACCGTGGCGCGGCACAGGTGGCGGCGCCCGGCCAGGCAGTTGCGGCACTTGCCGCACACGAGGTGGCCCTCGCCGCTGACCCGGTCGCCCGCCTTGATGTCGGCGACGTCGCGGCCGGTGTCGACGACCTCTCCGACGAACTCGTGGCCGAGAACGAGCGGCGTGCGGATGGCCTGCTGCGCCCAGCCGTCCCAGTTGCGGATGTGCAGGTCGGTGCCGCAGATCCCGGTCCTGAGGACCTTGATCAGTACGTCGCCGGGGCCGATCTCCGGTTCCGGGACGTCCGTCAGCCGGAGCCCGGGCTCCGCCTTCTCCTTGACCAGCGCCTTCAAGCTGCGGCTCCCGTGGTGAGGTCCCGGAGCAGGGCACGCCGAAGGGGCCCGTACCGGGGAGAGGGGTGATTTCCCGGAGAAATCTGCCGCACGGGGGCGCCGTTGGTCCATCGAGGATTTCTTAAGCGCTGCCGCAGCTTTCCTTCACGCCTCCGGCCAGGGCTTTCCTTCACGCCTCCGGCCAGGGCTTTCCTTCACGCCTCCGGCCGCGGGCGTCAGATCCCCCCGGTGTCCTCCCTGCGCTCGATCCGCTCGACCAGTTCCGCCGCCATCGACTTGATGGTCTCCAGGCCCGCCTTCCCCCACGGGCGCGGTTCGAGGTCGACGACGCAGATCGTCCCGAGGGCGATGCCGGTGTGGTCGATGAGCGGGGCGCCCAGGTAGGAACGGACGCCGATCTCGTCGACGACCGGGTTGCCGGCGAAACGCGGGTAGTCGCAGACGTCTTCCAGGACCAGCGCCCTGCGGCGGACCACCACATGGGGGCAGAACCCGTAGTCGCGGGTCATGTAGCGCCCGACGACCTTCACGGTGCCGTCCGGGGCGGCCGGGAGCGGCCGGGTGACCGAGACGTTTCCGTCCGGGGTGTGCAGGCCCGCGAAGAACTGCCGGTTCTCGTCGATGAAGTTGACCATCGAGTACGGCACCGCGGCGACCTCGGCGAGCCGGTCCGCGAAGGCGTCGAAGGCGGGTTCCGTGTGCTCCCCCAGGCCCAGTCGGCGCAGCCGCCTGACCCGGGCGGGGGCGTCCTTGTCGTCCGGGGTCAGCAGCAGACGACCGGCCGGGCGCGGCGGGTCGTAACTCATCTACGGGCTCCCTGGTGTGGGGCGGGCGTCATGGTGTGTGGGCTCCGTGGCGGGGGACGTGGGTCGGGTGCGGGCTCAGCCGGTCGAAGGGGTGCGCCGGGCGCGGGCTCAGCGGCTGGGGGCGTGCGTCGGTGCGTGGGCGAGGAGGTGGCGGACCAGGGTGAGCAGCGTCTGCACGCCCGAACTGGAGATCCGGGCGTCACAGCGCACGATGGGGATCTCGGGGTCGAGGTCGATGGCCGCGCGCACCTCCTCGGGGTCGTAGCGGTAGGCACCGTCGAACTCGTTGACGGCGACGATGAAGCCGAGACCGCGCTGCTCGAAGAAGTCGACGGCCGCGAAACAGTCCTCCAGGCGACGGGTGTCGGCGAGGATCACCGCACCGAGCGCGCCCTCGGACAGCTCGTCCCACATGAACCAGAACCGCTGCTGCCCGGGGGTACCGAAGAGGTACAGGACGTGTTCCGGATCGAGGGTGATGCGGCCGAAGTCCATCGCCACGGTGGTCTCGACCTTGTTCTCGATGCCGTCGAGATTGTCGGTCGCGGCGCTGACTGTGGTGAGCAGCTCCTCCGTGCTGAGCGGCGCGATCTCGCTCACCGCGCCCACGAAGGTCGTCTTGCCGACTCCGAACCCGCCCGCCACCAGGATCTTCAGCGCGGTGGGGAAGGGATCAGAGCTGTCGTCGTAGTCCATCGAGCACTGCCTCCAGAAGAGACCGGTCAGTGGGGTTGTGGTGGAACTCGGGCGGCTTGGTGGTCAGTGCCCCGCAGTCGACGAGGTCGGAGAGCAGCACCTTGGTGACCGCCGCGGGCAGCTTCAGGTGTGCGGCGATCTCCGCGACCGAGACGGGCGCCCGGCACAGTTCGAGTGCCTGGGTGTGCTCGGGACCGAGGTAGCCCAGAGGTGTGGCCCCGGTGGCCATCACCTGCGACAGCAGGTCGAGGGCGGTGGTCGGCCGGGTCCGGCCGTTGCTGACCGTGTAGGGGCGCACCAGCCGTCCGGCCGCGTCGTCGAGCCAGGGCCCGTCGCCGGCCGCGGCCACGCTCAAGGCCTCATCGCCGGCGGTTCCACGGCGGCCTGCCGGGGCGCGGTCATCAGATACGGACGGACGCTCTTGACCAGCATCGCCATCTCATAACCGAGCACCGCCGCGTCGGCCTCGCGGCCGGCGAGCACGGCGAGACAGGTGCCGGAGCCCGCGGTGGAGACGAACAGCAGGGTCGAGTCGAGCTCGACGACGACCTGGCGTACGTCTCCGCCGTCACCGAAGCGCGCGCCCGCGCTGCGGCCTAGCGAGTAGAGGCCGGAGGCGAGCGCCGCCATGTGGTCGGCGCTGTCCGGGTCGAGGCCGTGGACCGACTTCACGAGTCCGTCGCAGGAGAGGAGTACCGCGCTGGTCGTGTGCGGTACGCGCTGTACGAGGCCGCTCATCAGCCAGTCGAGATCGGATACATGGGCGGTCGGCGCGTCGCTCGCCATGGTGGATCGACTCCTTGAAGTACGAAGGTCTGCCGGAGCGCAGGGTGTGGGGGTGTGGGAGAGCGTGCGGGTGGGGGTCGTCAGGGGGGTGGTCATCCGGCCGTTGTGCTCCCGTCGTGCCGGGCCGTGTGGTCGTGTCCGGGCGCGGGTGCGCTGTCGCGGGTCCCGTGCGCCTCGCGCGGGGCGGGCGCATGCGCCGTGTGGGTGTCGGATATGCGGGGCGCGCCCGTGGACGTCTGGTCGACGCGGATCACATCGAGCGGCGGCAACGGGGCCAGGTGCCGCAGATCCGCGTGCGACGCGTCCGGATACGGCAGGTCCGAGTGCGGCGGGTCCGGATGCGGCAGGTCGGAGTTCGGCAGATCGGGGTGCGGCCGCTCCAGGTGCGGTGCTCCCCTATGCGGTGCCTCCGTGCGCCCTTCCTCGGCGTGCTGGGCCTCCGCGAGCCCGATCCCCCGCTGGAACGCCGCCATCAGGCCAGGGTCGTGGCCGACGACCTGCTCCGGATCCTGGCGGGGCACGGGCCCGTCGCGCAGTTGGGGTGCGATGTGCTCCTGGGCGCGCCGCTTGGGCAGCTGCGGCTTGCCCATGGTGCCGCGCACCGCGCCGTTGCGGGGGGTGGGCGGCATGGCCGCGTTCTCCGCGACCACGGGCCGGTCGTCGGGGCGGATGCCGGGCAGGGCCTCGGCCGGGTTGGGCCGCTCCGCGCGGGCGCCGCGCACGGGGAGCGGCGCCGGGCCGCTGCCGCCCGTGCCGAGCGCGGCGGGCGGCGTCTGGTCCCGCTGCACCTGCCGCGGCACGGAGGCCGCCATCGCGCCGGCGGACGGCACGGGCGCGGTCGGCCCGGCCTGTGGTCCGGCGGACGGACGCGGGCCGCCGGGCTTGGGCTGCCAGGTCGGCTGGGGCTGCGCCTGCGATACGTCCCCGGGGGCGCCCGGCGCCGCGCCCAACAGCGCCTGCGGTACGACGAGTACGGCCTGGACTCCGCCGTAGATGTTGGTCTGGAGCCGTACGTGGATGCCGTGCCGCCGGGCGAGCTGGGACACCACGAACAGACCGATCCGGCCGTCCTGGAGGAGGCTGGCGACATTCACCTGATCCGGGTCGGTGAGCAGCGCGTTCATCTTCTCCTGTTCACCCACGGGCATGCCCAGGCCCCGGTCCTCGACCTCGACCGCGAGGCCGGAGGTGACGAGGTTGGCACGCAGCAGCACTTGGGTGTGCGGGGCGGAGAACACCGTGGCGTTCTCGACGAGTTCGGCGAGCAGGTGGATGACGTCGGCGACGGCGTGCCCGCGCAGGGTGCCGTCGATCGGGGGTACCAGCTTGACCCGCGAGTACTGCTCGACCTCGGCGATCGCGGACCGCAGCACCTCGGTCATGGAGACGGGGTTGCTCCACTGACGGCGTGAGACGGCGCCGCCGAGCACGGCGAGGTTCTCGGCGTGCCGGCGGATGCGGGTGGCGAGGTGGTCGACGTGGAAGAGGCCCTTGAGCAGGTCCGGGTCCTCGATCTCGTTCTCCAGCTCGTCGAGGATCGAGATCTCGCGGTGCACGAGGGACTGAAGCCGCCGCGCGAGATTGACGAAGACCTCGACCTTCTGCTCGCTGCCCGCCTGGCTGGAGAGTTGGGCTGCCTGCACGACGGCGGTGACGGCGCCGTCGTGCGCGCGGGAGAGGTCGGCGGCGAGCAGCTCGAACTCGTCGGCGTCCGGCTTGAGCCGGTGGCGCGGCTTGGGCGCGGGAGGGCTCTCGCCCCGGCGCAGGCCCTCGACGACGACGCGCAGGTCGGCCTCGGTACGGGCGCTGGCGCGGCGCAGGGCGCCGATGCGTTCCCGTACGGACGTGGCGGCCCGGTCGGCGCCCACGGCGGCGATCAGGATGCCCGCGAGGGCCACACAGCCGGCGCCGGCGAGCACCGCCCACAGGACTGCGCCGGGGCGTACGCCGGTGGAGCGGACGATGAACAGCACCGCCGCACACCCGCTGAGCGCCACCGCGATCGGCGGCAGGACCGCCAGGCGCAGCAACTGGGGCCGTAGGCGGGTCTCGGGCTGTGGGGGAACCGTGCGGGCGACCGGCCGCCCGTGCCGCCCGCCCTCACGGCGGTCTGCGCGTGCGGCCGGTGCGCGGAGGTGAGACATCTGCGTCCTCGTACTGGTGCGTCGGGGGCCACGGGGGCTCCCGCGGGTCTGCGCGACTCGGGCGTGCGCCATCGCGATGCCGGTCGAGAGAGCCGAAAAAATCGGCCCTGCGTCGCCCGACGGCAACTGACAGTAGTCGCCAAGCCATCATGTGCGGTGGGCAGTTGACAAACTCCCCCGGAAGGCGTCCCGCTCTGGTATGAGGCCTCGTACGACAGACCGATATCCCTCTCGGACGCACGTTCCCTTGCATCACCGATCCGATCAGAGCTGGTCAGAACCGGTCGCGAACAAACGGCGAGGGCCGGGGAGCAACTCGCTCCCCGGCCCTCGCCGTCGATCGGACATTCAGGAAATTCGGCTCGCGGACACCGTCTCCGGCTCTCCGGTGCCCCCGGATACGTGTCGCGGCTCGTCACCGGCCGTGCGCACTTCTTCTAGCGAGCCGTGTCTCCGGAGAGGCGCCTCTTCATTCAGTGCCCCACTTCACCATCCAGCTCTCGTTCAGCACAGATCCCTCGCCTCGTTGTTTTCAGGATAGGAGGTCGAATGCTCGGGCCGCACGGCTCTCAGCGCGATCCGATTCTCGTAGGCGTGCGCAGGATGACCAGGCCAGGAGCCGACTGCTTCTCGGCCCTGGCCGTCCGCTGGTTCCTACGGCACTGTCAGCCCGCCGAAACGGTCTCGGGCTCTCCCGTGCCCTCGGCCGTGTCTCCGAGTCCATCACCGGCCGGGGTGTTCTGAACCTCCGCCGACTCGGGGGTCGAGGCCCGCACCACCTGCGCCGCGGGCCAGCCGCCCTTCGGTGGCACGGCCACACCGCGCCACCAGGGCTCGGACGGGACGGTCTCGGCGGTGGGCTCGAAGGGCTGGCCGGGGCGGGGCAGCGCGACGCTGGCGCCCACCGCGTGCGCGGCGGCCATCGTGCCCTCGCCGGGCTCCACCCACGGGTGGGTCGCCAGGTTGAACGTGGCCCAGTGGATGGGCAGCATCACGCCAGTGGGTCGCCCGCCCTGGAGGTCCAGGTGGGTGCGCATGCCCTCCTCGGGCGTCATGTGGATGTCGGGCCAGAACTCGCTGTACGCCCCGATCTGGATCATCGTGATGTCGAACGGGCCGTGCTCGGCGCCGATGTCCTTGAAGCCCTCGAAGTAGCCGGTGTCCCCGCTGTGGTAGATCCGGTGCTCGTCACCCGTCACCACCCAGGAGGCCCAGAGCGTGTGCTGGGTGTTGCGCAGGCCCCGGCCGCAGAAGTGCCGGGCGGGTGTCGCGGTCAGGGAGATGCCGCCGACCTTGGTGCTCTCGTTCCAGTCCAGCTCGCGCAGCCGGTCGGGCGAGACGCCCCAGTGCTCCAGGTGGGCGCCGACGCCGAGCGGCACCGCGAAGACCGTGTCCGTGTCGGCCAGAGCCTCGATGGTGGGCAGGTCGAGGTGGTCGTAGTGGTCGTGCGAGATGACGACGACGTCGACCGGGCCGAGCGCGGCCAGCGGCAGGGGCACCGGGTGCAGCCGCTTGGGCCCGACGAAGTTGAAGGGGGAACAGCGCTCGCCCCATACAGGGTCGAACAGCACCCGGTGCCCGTCTATCTCGGCCAGCACACTGGAGTGCCCCATCCAGGTGATCCGCAACCCGCTCGCCGCGGGCTTGGCGAGGTCGGCGAGCGTGGTGGGGTACACCGGCACCGTGCCCGCGGGGGCGCGGTGGGCGCGCTCCTCCTTGCGGAAGAAGACCTTCGCGAACTCGAGCATGGAGCCGTCGGGGCGGGTCCGGGCGCTCACCGGGTTCTGGAACACACCATCCGCGAAATTCGGCGATCTACGGATGCGCTCCATGCGCTCACCGCCGGGGTCCGCGCCGAAGGCGGCGGGCTGCAACGCGCGGAGCCCGGAGCTCAACGTACGGAAACCGGTCACGGTACCTCCAAGTGGAGTCGGTCAGGCTTTCCATTATGGTCGGCCCCTCTGACAGCGCCGGGTCGACGGTGTCACAGCGCGATGTCCCCGGTACACACCGCGAGGTCCGGGCCCCGGTGTGACACGCCTGGGGTGACACGCCTGGGACCCGATGTCACATCCGTGGGTGCCGGTCCGTCGTCTCGGTGAGGGCGCCGAAACGCGGCACCCGACCCGGACACGGAGGTGGCCCCCATGGCCCGCGTTTCCCTAACCCCACAGCGCACCATCTTCTTCCGCGTCATGGAGTGGTACTCCAAGCGGACCTACGGAAAGGTCCTCGACCCCGGCCGGGCACTCGCCCACAATCCACGTGTCCTGCGGTCCGATCTCGCCTTCGAACGCTCGGTCGCGAAGTGGAACGCGCTGGACCCGGACCTCAAGGCGCTCGCGGAGATGGCCGTGTCCGCGTCGATCGGGTGCTCCTGGTGCATGGACTTCGGCTACTGGGTCAGCCGCGAGCGCGGAATGGCCCGCGAGAAGCTGCTGGACGTGCCGTGCTGGCGCGAGAGCGAGGCGTACACGCCGCTGGAGCGGGACGTCCTGGAGTACGCCGAGGCCGTGACGGCCACCCCGCCCGCCGTGCGGGACGAGTTGGCCGACCGGCTGCGCGACCGCCTGGGCGAGCCCGCCTTCGTCGAACTGACGGCCATGGTGGCGGTGGAGAACCTGCGCTCGCGCATCAACTCGGCGCTGGGGCTGACCAGTCAGGGCTTCAAGGACTCGTGCGACCTGCCGGCCGCCGCGGACCAGGCGCCTTCGGAGAAGTAGCGGACACCCGCGGGGCCCCGGGAGGGCCGGCCCGGGCGGGCCCCTGCCGCTCGCGCGCCCGCTCCTCCACGGCCCCGCCCACCGTGCGCAGGACGTCCGCCCACCGCTGGCGAACCCGCGGATCGTCCGCGTCCAGCCCGGTCATCATGCGCGTGACCTGGGGCACCAGCCGCGGACATCCGACCGCGGCGAAACTCAGCGGGCGCGGGAGTCCGGCGTCGAGCCGCTCGCCGAGCACTCCGTCGCGCTGACGGCGCCCGATCTCGTCGGCCCGGGCCTGGATCACCTCGGCGCGCTGTTCCTCGTGCGGCACCGCGCCCTTCCCGTACGCCGGCGCCTCGCCCTGCAGACGCGAGGGAACCGAGGCTTCCGTGGAGCGGGTTCGACGGGCCGGACGGGCGACGCGCCGCAGACCCACTACTGATGATCCGTTCAGTAAATTGACAGACTTCGGGACCGCTCCCGATACTGACTGGTGATTCAGTAAGGGTTCTGGTGGGTCTTCGGTCGCGCCGCTCGTTCCGCACTTGGAGGCACCATGGAGGCCGACCCGCGCACCGGCCCGCGCACCGGCGTGCTCACTGGCGTGCTCACCGGTGGCGAGGCGCTCGTCCGGGCGCTCGCCGCGCATGACGTGACGCAGGCGTTCGGCATCCCCGGCACGCACAACCTGGAGATCTACCGGCACTTGGCGGCGTACGGCATACGGCATACGACCCCGCGCCACGAACAGGGCGCCGGGTACGCCGCCGACGGGTACGCGCGCGTGACGGGCCACCCGGGTGTCGTGATCACGACCACCGGTCCCGCGCTCCTCAACGTCACGGCCGCCGTCGGGCAGGCCTACTCGGACAGCGTGCCCCTGCTGGTCGTCTCCCCGGGTATGCCCCTGCGCCACCCCCGGCTGGCGACCGGGCTGCTGCACGAGATGCGCAGCCAGACCGAGGCGCTGCGGGGCGTCGCCGCGTTCAGTCACCGGGTCTCCTCGGTGGCGGAGATCGGCGCCGCCGTGGCGCGCGCGTTCACCCTCTTCCGTACGCGGCGGCCGCGGCCCGTGCACCTCGAGGTGCCGCTGGACCTGCTGACGGCGGCCGAGACCGCCGGGCCGGTGCGGCTCGCCCCGGCCGCAGCGCCGACGCTGCCGGACGCCGAGGCCGTACGACTGGCCGCGCGCGCCCTGCGGGAGGCGCGGCGGCCCGCACTGGTGCTCGGCGGTGGCGCGCGCGGCGCCGCGACCGCCTGTCTCGCCCTCGCGGAGGCGTGCGGAGCGCCCGTCGTGACGACCGCCAACGGCAAGGGCGTCGTTCCCGAGCGGCATCCGCTCTCGCTCGGCGTCTCGCTGCACACTGAGTCGGTGCAGAAGTGGCTGGCGGGTCGTGATGTCGTCCTCGCCGTGGGCACGGAACTGGCCGAGTCCGATTTCTGGTCGCCGCCGACCGCCCTCGGGGGCACGCTCGTCCGAGCCGACCTCGACCCGGACCAGATGCACTCCGGGCTGCCCACGGACATCGCGCTCGTCGGCGACGCACGGGCCTCCCTGGAGGGGCTGTTGTCGGAAATGGGCCTCCACACGCGCGTGCGACACGACATCCCCGACCCACGAGGCGGAACCGACGTCGACGAGGTCGCCGCGGTGCGGGACGCGCGATACGCCGGGAGTGCCGCGCGCGACGCGCGCTGGATCCCCTACCTGCGGGCGATCCGCGCCGTCCTGGCCGACGACTCGGTCATCACCTCGGACAGTGCCCAGTGCTGCTACTACGGCGCGCTCCCGCACCTCCCGCTGGGCCCGGCGGGACGCTATCTTCACCCGACCGGCTTCGGCACGCTCGGCTACGCGCTGCCCGCGGCGCTCGGTGCCAAGGTGGCGTGCCCGGAGCGCCAGGTGGTGGCACTGAGCGGGGACGGCGGCCTCCAGTTCACGGTGCAGGAGCTGGGGACCGCCGCGCAGCTGCGACTCCCGCTGCCCGTCGTGGTGTTCGACAACGGCGGCTACGGAGAGATCCGCGACGAGATGGCCGCACGGGGTGACCGCCCGACCGCGGTGGACCTCGCTCCGGTCGACCTGCCCGCCCTGGCCCGCGCCTACGGAGGACAGGGCACACGCGTGTGCCACCCCGACGAGCTGGCCTTCGCCCTCACCGAGGCGCTGCGCACGCCTGGTCCCACCCTGATCGCCGTCCCCGAGGAGACCCCATGACCACGCCCGTGACTACGCCCATGACCACGCCTTCGACCGCACTGTCGGCCGCGCCGCTCACCCCGCCTTCGACCGCGCCCCTGATCACGCTCACCTGGACCGACCACGTCACGGGCAGACCGGGCTATCTCGTGGTCGACCGGCTCGTCCGGGGCGTCTCCAGCGGCGGCCTGCGGATGCGCGCGGGCTGCACCCTGGACGAGGTCGCCGGGCTCGCCCGCGGGATGACGATGAAGGAGGCCCTGCACTACAACCCCGAGGGCCGCTACATCCCACTGGGCGGTGCCAAGGGCGGCATCGACTGCGATCCCCAGGACCCGGCGGCGTACGGCCTGCTGGTGCGCTATCTGCGCGCCATGCGCCCCTACATCGAGAGCTTCTGGACCACGGGTGAGGACCTCGGGCTCACCCAGGACCTGGTCGACCGGGCCGCCGAGGAGGCGGGGCTCGTCTCGTCCATCCAGGCCGTGTACCCGCTGCTCGACGACGAGTCGACGGCCCGTCGGCGGCTCGCGGACGCCTTCGCGGTCGACGTGGACGGGATCGGGCTCGACGAACTGGTCGGCGGCTGCGGTGTCGCCGAGTCGGTGCTCGCGGCCCTGGACCGGGCCGGGGTGGCGCACGCGGGGACGCGCGTGGCCGTGCAGGGCCTGGGCACCATGGGCGGCGCCACGGCCCGCTTCCTCTCCCGCGCGGGCCTCGACATCGTCGCCGTCGCGGACGTCAAGGGCACGATCGCGAACCCGGACGGGCTCGACGTCGACGCGCTGCTCGCGGCGCGGGACGCCTACGGGACGGTCGACCGCGGCGCGCTGCGCCCGGCCGACCAGGAACTCCCGGGCGACGCCTGGCTGTCCGTGGACGCGGAGGTGCTGGTTCCCGCGGCGGTCTCGTACGCCATCGACACCGAGAACCAGCGCGGGATCGGCGCCCGCTTGATCGTCGAGGCGGCCAACATGCCCGTACTGCCCGAGGCGGAGGAGCTGCTCGCCGCGCGCGGGGTCGTCGTGCTGCCGGACGTCGTGGTCAACTCCGGGACGAACGCCTGGTGGTGGTGGACGCTCTTCGGCGACATCGGCGCGGACGCGGACGAGGCGTTCGCGTACACCCGGCGCTCCATGCGTGACCTGATCGACCGGATGCTGGCCCGCGCGGAGGCCGACGGGACGACACCGCGGGCCGCGGCGCACGCCATCGTCGCCGACCGGCTGCCGGTGATCGCGGAGCGGTTCGGGTGGTACCGCTGACGGGCACCCGCCTCGCGGCCCTCCCGTCATTCCTCCTGGGGAATTGAGGCGCGGGGCCGGTGACAGCAGAGTCGGTGGAGCGAGGGCGCGCGAGCACGCGTGACCGCCCCTCCCCACACCAAGTCCGACTCGTACCGGGAGTATCCATGCCCACCATCGACCCGCAGGACCTGATCGAGCGCTACATCGGCGTCTGGAACGAGCCCGATCCCGAGATCCGCCGCAAGACCGTGGACGAACTCTGGGCTCAGGACGGTCTGCACGTCCTCCGGCCGCCTCAGCAGATGCGGGACACCGCGGTGGACCTCGGCTTCACCACCGCCGTCCTGGAGGCCCGTGGCCACGACGAACTGCACACGCGCGTGACGCGCGCCTACGACGACTTCGTCGCCCCGGGGACCTACGTCTTCCGGATCCAGGAACCCGCCCAACGGCTGCGGGACGTCATCACGTTCCGCTGGGAGTCCTTCCACACCGGAGAGGGACGTGCCACGGGCGGCGGCCGGGAGTTCCTGGTCCTCGACGAGGACGGCCGCATCCGGTTTGACTACCAGTTCGTCGACTGACCCTGCCGAGCATTAGGGTTACCGCGTGGCAAGGGTGCGGTTGAGCGTGGCGGAACGGCGCGAGGAGTTGCTGCGCGCCGCCATCGAGCAGATCGAGGCGCGGGGCGTGGCGGCGGTGCGGATCGCCGACGTGGCCTCGGTGCTCGGGGTGAGCAACGCGTTGGTGCTGTACCACTTCTCGACCAAGGAGAAGCTGGTCGCCGCCGCGTTCACCTACGCGGCCGAGGACGACCTCGCCCATCTGCGCAAGCTGCTCGGCCGTCGTACGTCGGCGCTGCGCAGGCTGCGCGCCGCCGTGCGCTGGTACGCGCCGACCGGCCAGGCCAAGGGCTGGCGGCTGTGGATCGAGGGCTGGGCGGTCGCCCTGCGCGATCCCGCGCTTCAGGAGGTCACGCGTGATCTCGACAAGCAGTGGAAGGCCGCCATCACCGAGGTGATCGCGGAGGGAGTGGCGGGCGGCGAGTTCGAGTGCCCGGATCCCCCGGACGCCGCCCTGCGGCTGACGGCGCTGCTCGACGGACTGGCCGTGCAGATGACCGCGTACACGGGAGCGGTGTCGCGGGCACGGGCCCAGGAGTGGGTGGACGAGGCGCTCGCCCGGGAACTGGGGCTCGCGCGGGAGGCTTTGGCGGCGGCGGTGCGCTGAGACGCGCGCCGGGGCGCGCGCCTGGACGGTTCGGTCGACGGTCGCCGCTCCACCGCCCACCGAGCGGGTCGGTCCGGCTGCGACCGGCCCACCCCCGGGCCGTTCACCTCGTCGGCCGCCGGCTCACTCCCGCCCGCGTCGGCTCGCCCACCGCCGAGGCGTGTACGGGGCACGGCCGGCCAGGCCCGGCGACAACCGCCGCGCCATGTCGACGCACGACGACCCCGCCGCGCCACAAGGGCCGCGGGCGCGGCGGCGAGTTCGGCCGGGCCCGCGCCCACTCCCTCCAAGCCACCGGCACGTCGGGGACACGTCGTTCAGGCCACCGAATCGATCCGCATCTTGATGTCGTCCGGCGAGAGACTGCCCTTGGCGGCCACGTGGTCGCCGGAGGACTCCCCGCGCAGTCGGCGCCCGATCCACGGGACGAGGTACTCGCGTGCCCAGTGGATGTCGTCACGCCGGACCTCGAGGGTGCCGCGGGGCGGCAGCGGAGGCCAGGGCTGGTCGGGGTCCGCGGGCACTTCGAGGCCGAGGACCTGGCCGGCGCGCAGCGCGACCCGGGTGTGGCCCTCGGGTGAGAGGTGCAGGCGGTCGCCGTCCCAGGCGCGGCGGTCCTGGATCGTCTTCAGGGACCACAGGTCGAGGACCGGACAGCCGTACCGGTCCGCGATGGCGCGTACGTGCCCGTTGTACGTGGCGATCTTGCCGCGCAGATGCTTCAGCACGGGGACGGTACGGGTGTCGAAGCCGGTCGTCACCATGACGGTGCCGACGGCGGAGGTGAGGTTGGCGACCGCGCGCTCGAAGCGCTCGGCGACCTCGTCGGGGTCGGTGCCCGGCCGGATGATGTCGTTGCCGCCCGCGCAGAAGGAGACCAGGTCGGGGGCGAGTTCCTTGGCGCTCCTGAGCTGGTCCTCGACGATCTGGTCGAGGAGCTTTCCGCGTACGGCGAGGTTCGTGTAGGTGAAGTCGCCTTCGGGCCGCCGGTCGGCGAGAAGTACCGCGAACCGGTCGGCCCACCCGACGAAGGCCCCGTCGGGGCCGAGGTCGCCGACGCCTTCGGTGAAGCTGTCCCCCACCGCCACGTACGACCCGATCACTGATCTGTTGTCACTCTTCGAATCGTCTGCCACATCGGCCCATGATTCACCTTTCGATGTGAGCTACGCGACCGTAGGAAGGGGTTGACGGGTGGTGAGATAAGCCACTCGTAAAGTGTCGGTGAACCCGGAATAAGGCCCTCTCAGGAGTGGTTGAACAGCCGCCACACCTGGAAGTCCTCGATCCGGAAGTGGCTCCATGTGGTCCGGAACGCGAAGTGCCCGCTCGTGTACGGCTCCGGGTCGCCGTAGTCGAAGACCAGCCGTCCGTTGTTCCACCAGCGGACCGTGGAGCCGTCCGAGACGATGCGGACACGGTTCGGCTCGTTGGCCGTGAGCAGCGGCTCCGTGTAGTCGTAGACGAGCGGGCGGACGCCCGGCTCCCCCACGTACCGGCGCAGCCGCGTGGTCGTGTTGGTGTTGGCGCCGTATCCGACGTAGTACGTCTTCAGGTAGTCGTATTCGGCCAGGGCGCCGCCGCGCGGCGTGGCGAAGAGGTCGTCCGGGGAACGGACGTCGACGGCGTTCCAGAAGTTGTTGAGGTCGGAGACCCGGTCGTTGGCGCCGCCCTCGGAGACGGGTGTGGCGGTGTACTCGATGACGTAGGGCCCTTCGAGCCTCTGCTTGAACCAGACCGTCGCACCGCTCGGTACGTCGATCTCCAGGACGCCGTGCGAGGCGGTGACCGTGCCGCCGTCCTGCAGTTCGGTGGCCCACTGGCCGAGGCCGCGACGGAAGCCGTCGTGGGCGATGAGCCGTCCGCGACGGTGACGCGGCGAGGCGCTCGCGGTGGTGGCCGGCGCGAGCGTCGACAGCGCGGCACCGGCGGCGAGGGTCGCGAAGGCTCTGCGGGTGGTCATGAGGTTCCTTCCGTGCGGGCGGCGGTGGTGATGGCGGGCTTCGGCACCCGTCGGGTCTCGGTGCCCAGGTAGTAGTCCGTGTACGTCGACTGGAGATAGCCGCGCACGGTCCAGCCGAGGCGGTAGCCGGGGTTCTGGGCGAGCGTGTAGATACGGGTCTTCGTCGGCTCGGTGGTGGTGTACAGACGCAGCGCGGTGTGGTCGCCGGTCTCGGCGAGGATCTCCTCGCGCCAGTCGCCGAGGAGGTCGCCGTAGAACGGGGTCGCGTTGCGGGCGCCGGAGACGACGCCGGCCGGGTCGAAGAGGCGCGTGCTGGTCTCGGTCTTCGGGTCCCACTTGTCGACATGCGTGTAGTCGAGGAGCTCGGCGCCCTTGTCGCCGTCCCACCAGATGCGGAAGTTGACGCTGGGCGTGGTCGTGGAGATCTTTCCGTCCTGGACGTTGAAGACGCCCGCGCCGGGGCGGGTGACGTCGGCGGTGGAGGTCCAGTACTCGTAGCCGGGGTGGTCGGGGTCGATGTCGGCGGCGCTGCCCCGGCCGACGTCGAGGTCGGCCTCGCTCGTCGGGTCGGCCGGGTGCTCGCCGGTCACCAGGCGCTGACCGGTGTCGGCGTCGTAGTAGTACCAGGGGAAGTTCGACACGACGCCCAGTTCGGACTGCTGGATCGCGAAGCCCTCCAGGCCCGGCCGGTCGGGGTCGAGGTCGGCGATGTCGAAACGGTCGCCGTGTCCGGCACCGTCGACGACATAGCGCAGCGTGCCGTCGCTGCCCACGACGTAGTTGCCGTCGGCGATCTCGTCCTTGCCGTCCTGGTCGACGTCGACGGTCCGGATCTGGTGGAAGCTGGTGGCGCCGCTGCCGGCCGGGACGACGTACTTCCAACGCCGTTTCAGATCCGTGCCGTTGAAGTCCCAGGTCTGGAAGAGGATCCGGAAGGCTCCGCGCTTGGCGCCGACCCGGGTGACCAACTTCGTGACGAGGCTGGGGTGTACGCCGTCGAGGTACGCGATGCCGAAGTGTCCGCCGGAGGGGCCGTCGGCGACGAGGTCGTCGGGCACGGGCTGCCGGGTGCGCTCAGCGCCCGTCTCCCCGTCGATCACCGAAATGAACTGGTCGGCGGGCGAGTCGGCGGTCACCTTCGCGCCGTCCGCGAAGGTGGTCCCGGCGGCCGTGCGCACCAGCACCTCGGCCCTGCCGTCGCCGTCGAGGTCGTACACGGTGACGTTGTCGTCGTTGCGGTAGCCGCCGATCGCCGTCGAGCCGCTGATCGCGGCGGGCGCGGGGTCGTTGGCGCCGTTCCCGCCGGCCTGGGTGTACGAGCCCGGGCCGAGGTCGACGCGCCACAGCCGCGCGCCGGTGAGCGTGTACGCCTCCAGGAGGTCGGGCTTGTCACGGGTCTGCGCGAGTCGGCTGACGACGAGTTCGTAGCGTCCGTCGCCGTCGAGGTCGCCGGGCCAGGCGTGTTGCACGGTGTATCCGTCGGCGGCGGCCAGCGGAATCTCGGCGTAGCCCTTCGCGAAGTCGAGCGCCGCCGAACTCGGCTTCAGCTCATGGCCGTTGACGACGGCACGCACGGTGTACGTGCCGGTGCCCCGGCTGTCGTCCTGGTATGTGGTCGAGCGGGTGACCGGCGCCTGGTTGAGCCGCCGTCCGCCCTTGTACACGTTGAACGCGATCGCGTCCCCGGTGGGGGTACCCCCGGTTCGAGCGGAGCCGAGAACTTGGGGGAGCGCGTACTCCGTGCCGAGTAACCGCCAGCTCAGGAAGGTGCCCTTGCCGGAGGGGACGGCGACCAGGCCGCGGTCCAGGTTCTCCACGATCCGGCGCGGCGGCGGATGCTGTTCGGTGGCGTGCGAGGGCGCGGCGACCAGTGGGGCCAGCAGCGCGGCGGCGGCGGTGACGCCGAGTCTTCGAGGTCTCACGATGGCGTGCTCCTTGTGGTGGCGACGACGGCCGCGATGCCGTCGACGAAGACACAGAAAGCGCTTACGGAGATCACTGTGGCGTCACTCTCGCACCGTGTCGACACCTCGTGCGCCGGTGCCACAAGACCGCAATGTGCCGATCATGAAATGACCACGCCGGGACGCGTGGAGAAACGCCGAGGGCCGGACC
>NZ_JBHVST010000109.1:0-37018 GCF_042885015.1 Streptomyces sp. NPDC058086
GGTTGGGGGTGAGTTGCCAGGTGTGGGGGTGGGGGGTGGGGGTGAGGACGATGTCGTGGGGGAGGGTGCGTCCGTAGTGGGTGGGTGCGGGTGTGGGTTGGGGGTTGGGGTGTTGGTGGGTGCCGGGACCGGCACTGGTGGTGTTGGTGTGGGTGGTGGTGTGGGGGTGGCGGAGGCGTTGGTAGGTGGTGGGGGTGAGGCAGGTGAAGCGGCCGGTGCCGGTGGCGGTGGGGTGGCCGTTGCGGGTGATGGTGATGTGCATGGTGAAGTCGGTGGGGCGTTTGGTGTGGGGGTGGTGGGGGGTGTAGGTGGCGGTGAGGGTGAGGTCGGTGGGGGTGGGGCCGATGGTGAGGTGTTGGGGGTGGGTGGTGAGGTGGAGGTTGCGCATGAGGAAGTGGTGGCCGAGGGGGATGCCGAGTTCGGCGTGGGCGAGGTAGAGGCCGGTTTGGCGGATGGTTTCTGCGGCTTGGAGGGGGTGGTGGTGGGTGCCGTCGGGGGTGGTGAAGAAGGTGTGGGCGCGGGGCCATTGGGCGGTGAGGGTGTAGTGGGTGTCGCTGGTTTGTTCGCAGCCGGTGAGGAAGACCTCGGCGAGGGTGGAGCGGTGGACGTATTCGCGGGGGACGGTGGTGGTGAGGCGGGGCATGCGGGTGGGGTCGAGGGGGGTTGTGCCCGCAGCGGTGCCCGTACCCGCACCAGCTTCCGTAGCGGTATCGGTGCCCGCACCGGTACTTGGGTGTGTGTCGGGGCTGGTGGTGGCGGGGGTGGGCTGGTTGTCCTGGTGGACGGTGAGCAGGGTCATGTGGGTCTCCGTGGTGCTGTGGGAGGTGCCGGGATGGACCGTGCAGGGTCATAAGATACGAACCTACCGGTTTTCTTTTCAAGGGCGGGCGGGGAATTTCGCGGGGGCGGGCCGGGGTCGGGCCGGGGAGTGGGGGCGGGGGTGTGCGGGGTGCATATTCACCGGTCCGCGGTGGGGGTGTGGCGGGGGATCTTCGCTGGGCAAGCGGGGGTTTTGATTCCGTTCTGTGGGTGTCTTCCGGGGGTTGGGGGTGGTGTGCGAGGCTCGGGGTCGGGTGGTCGCGGGGGTGTGTTGGTGTCTCTTGTGTGGGCCTCGGGCGAGGCTATAGTGAAACCGGCCGAGCGGTTTTGTTTTGCGAGTGGTTCTCTGGCGGGTGTCGGTGGTGCCGGGGGGACGGTTTCCGGGGATGCGCATGGCCCGGGCCGGCACCCGGATGCACATGACCTGTGACCGGCGCCAGGGGTGCGTGCCTGGGTGTGCCGGGTGTGGGTCTGAGCGGTTGCTGGTGTTGAGGCCCGGATGTGCACTCTGGGCCGGGTCCCGCGTGTGCGCGAGCCGTTTTCCCGTCGGTGTCTGTGTGTCTGGGGACGGCGCCCTGGCATATGTCCAGGGGTTGGGTTCCGGTGTCCCGCGGAGGATCGGGTGTCGGGGGTCCGTGGCTGGTGGCTGGTGGCGGGTTTCCGGGGTGACTTTTCGGGCGGGGCCTGGCGTGTGTGTGGGGTTGTGTCCCTGGTGGGCGTCCCGGTGGTGATGCGGGCGTGGTGCCGGGGTGTGTTTGTGGTGCTTGTCGGGAAGTTTTCGCGGTCTGTGTCGTGGAGGTGTCCGGTGGCGCGTCAGCAGGAGCAGCAGAAGCAGCAGAAGCAGCAGGGTCGACGGGATGAGCGGGGCCGGCAGGAGCAGCAGGAGCAGCAGGAGCAGCAGGAGTTGCGGGGCGGCGGGGGTGTGGTGGACCTGCGTGCCGTGTCCGACGGGCCGGACCAGCAGGCTGTGCCGGATACGCAGGGTGCGCCGGATCTGCGTGCTGGGCGGGGTGGGTGTCCGTATGCGATGGATGGGTTGGGGCGGGATGTGCAGGGGGAGGGGGCGTTGTTGCGGGGTCGGGGTGAGGTGGTGCGGGTGGTGTTGCCGGGTGGAGTGGGAGCGTGGGCGGTGACGGATCCGGGGGTGATTCGTGGGTTGTTGACGGACGGGCGGGTGTCGAAGGATGCGTATCGGCATTGGCCGGCGTGGCAGCGGGGTGAGGTGGGGGCGGAGTGGCCGTTGGCGGTGTGGGTGTCGGTGCAGAATCTGGTGACGTCTTACGGAGCGGAGCACCGCCGGCTGCGGGGGTTGATGGGGTCGGCTTTCACGGCGCGGCGGGTGGGGTTGCTGGGGCCGCGCGTGGGGGAGATCGCGGCGGGGCTGCTGGAAGGGATGGAGGCGTCGGCGCGGGAGGCTCGGGACGGGGTGGTGGACGTGCGGGGGTTGTATGCGCAGCCGTTGCCGAGCCGGGTGATGCTGGAGTTGTTCGGGATTCCTGAAGAGTTCCGGGGGGCGTTGCGGGAGATCATTGAGGGGTTTTTCGCTACGGGGGTGTCGTTGGATGAGGCGCGGCGTAACTACGCGGCGCTGTACCGGACGATGGGGGAGTTGGTCGCGTTCAAGCGGCGTTGTCCGGGCGAGGATCTGACGAGTGCGCTGATCGCTGCGGGGACCGGGGCGGATCCCGCGGACCCGGCCGCCCACTCGGACCTCACACACCTCACAGACGTCGGGCACGGTGCGGGCGCGGGTGGCCCGGAGGCTGCGGGGGGTGAGGGATTGAGTGAGAAGGAGTTGGTCGACAACCTGATCATGTTGTTGAGCGCGGGGTGTGAGCCGACTGTGAATCTGCTGGCGAACGCGGTGGTGTTGTTGCTGCGGGAGCCGGGGCAGTTGGAGTTGGTGCGGTCGGGGCGGGCGTCGTGGGGGGACGTGGTCGAGGAGGCGTTGCGGGTGGAGGCGCCGGGGGCGAATGCGATTTTGCGGTATGCGGTGGAGGACGTGCGGGTGGGGGAGACGGTGATCCCGCGAGGGGATGCGCTGGTGATCGGGTTCGCGGCGGCGGGGCGGGATCCGGGGGCGCACGGAGAGGATGCGGAGCGGTTCGATGTGATGCGGGCGACGCGACGGGAGCATTTGTCGTTCGGTCATGGGGTGCATTACTGCCTGGGGGCACCGTTGGCGCGGCTGGAAGCCGAGATTGCCCTGCAGGCGCTGTTCGCCCGTTTTCCCGAGATGCGGCTGGCGGTGGAGCCGGATGCGTTGCGTCCGACGGAGTCGTTCATTTCGAACGGGCCACGGGAGGTGCCGGTAGTGCTGGGGCCGCCTGCCGACGGGTGAGGTGACGCGCCGCCCCGGCCCTGGCGCCGCTGTCTGCTGGACGTCATTGAAAGTGCCTGCGGGTGCGGCAGTTCGGCCAGCGTTGTGCCGACAAGATCCACAAGCGTGCCTGCAGACGCAGAAGGGCAGATTCGGGGCGGCATCTTGCCGACGAGGCGCGTGAAGAGGCCCTCCTGGCATCTCTTGGCCGAGCGCGGTGGCGTCGGTGCTGGGATTGCTGGAGGAGCGGGAGGTGGCTGCCCAGGTGCGGGCAGAGGGTCTGCGGGATGAAGTCGCGCGGCTGATCGAGGTGTTGGAGGCAGCCGAGATCGAGCTGGACCGGCGGGTGATCGCGTGGGAAGCGGCGTCCTCGCTCGCGCCGGTGCCGGGCTCGACGGTGCCGCCGTGGTACGACGGGCTGGCGGTGACGGTTCTGACGCCAGGCTACGAGCAGCTTCTCGCCGTGTGCTGGAACAGCAGCGATCAGAGGGTCACAGGCCGCTTCGAGCCGGGGAGATCGCGACGGAGCTGGGCCTTGGGATGACGTCGGCGAAGGTCGAGGGGGTGCGATCGAAGGCCAGACGTCTGGCGGAGCGCGGATGGCTCCTCCTGGAGGCGCGGTGGCAGACTGTGACGAGGCGTTCGGGCTTGGACAGTGGTGTCCGAGTCGGAACGCCAACAGCCGTGCGCCGATGCAGGTCTGTGCCCGCCTCCGGTGTGGCGGAGGCGGGCACACGGTGCGACGCGGTCGTCGGTGGTCAGGCTCCCGTCGTGTCCTTCACGTACGGCGACGTTGCCGTTGCGGGCGCCACAGCGGCCGTGGGTTCGGGGCCGACTTCGCTGAGGCCGAACCGGTCGTGGAGCTTGCGAAGGAAGCCGGGCGCGTACCAGGCAGAGCGGCCGAGCAGGCGCATGGCGGCGGGGACGAGTACGCCGCGTACGGCGAGAGCGTCGATGAGGACGGCGAGTCCGCTGCCCAGGCCGAACATCTGCATGAAGCTGATCTTGGCGGTGCCGAAGGCGAAGAAGCTCACCGCGAGGAGGAAGGCCGCCGCGCTGACGATGCGTCCGGTGTGGCCGAGGCCGTCGGCCACGGCGGTCTCGTTGTCCTTGCCCAGATCGTGGAGTTCCTTGATCCGGCTGGTGACGAACACCTCGTAGTCCATCGAAAGGCCGAAGGCGATGCAGAACGTCAGCATGGTCATCGACATTTCCATCGGCTGCGCCGTGAAGCCGAGGAGGGAGGAGAGATTGCCGTCCTGGAAGATCCAGGTCATGACGCCGAGGGTCGCCGCCAGGCTGATGACGTTGAGGACCAGTGCGCGCAGTGGCTGCACGACGCTGCCGGTGAACAGGAAGAGCAGGATGAAGGTGGTGAGGGCGACCAGGGCCACGGCGATCGGGAGCCGGCCGCCGATGGAGTCCTTGGAGTCGACCAGTACGGCGTCGGTTCCCCCCACCAGGGGGTGTGTCCCGGTGGGCGGGGTGAGTGCCCTCACCTCCTTGACCAGGTTCTGGGCCGCGCCCGACTTCGGTGTCAGGGCGCTCACCAAACTGATGCGCTGCGCGCCGGGCCGGCCGAGGACGGTGTTGCCGGGGGCGGTCGCCGTGGAGTGTCCCTCGGCGTAGGTTCCCGTGCTGGTCTCGACGCGTATGACGCCCTTGAGCCCGGACAGTTCGACCGCGTACGACTCCAGCGGGGCCTTGTTCACGGGCTGGTCGATGACGATGTTGACGGCCGAGTCCTCGCTGCCGTCGAAGTTCTCGCGCAGTGCCGTGGCGACCTGGCGGCTGGCGGCGTCCTTTGGTAGGACGCGTTCGTCCGGTGTGCCGAAGGTGATGCCCAGCAGCGGGCTCGCCGCCGCGAGCAGCACGGCGAGTACGGGGAGCGCGGTGAGTGCGGGCCGCCGCATGACGGTGCGGGCCAGCTGTCCCCACATCGGTGCCCGGGCGCCGGAGTGCCCCCGCTCAGCCCACGGCAGCCGCCCGCTGTTGACCCGGTGACCGAGGACGGCCAGCAGAGCTGGCATCACGAACAAGGTGCCGAGGGCGGCGATGGCGACGACACCGACTCCGGCGAAGCCGAACGAGCGCAGGAAGTACTGCGGGAACACCAGGAGTGCCGCGAGCGCCGCCGCCACTGTCGCGGCGGAGAACGCGACGGTGCGGCCGGCCGTGTGCACCGTGCGCCGTACGGCGTCGTCCACGCTCGCCCCTGCCGCGAGCTGCTCCCGGAAGCGGCTGGTCATCAGTAGCGCGTAGTCGATGCCCAGTCCGAGGCCCAGGGCGGTGGTGAGGTTGGTCGCGGTGTCGGCGACGTCGGTGACGCTGCCGAGGAGGGAGAGCTGGGCGAACGAGCCGATGACGGCGATGACGGCGATGGCCAACGGCAGCAGGGCCGCGACCATGCTGCCGAAGACGAACAGGAGCAGCACGAGGGTGAGTGGTATGGCGATGGTCTCGGCCAGGACCAGATCGTCGACCACCTGTTTCGACAGGTCGTTGCCCACGGCGGCGCCGCCTCCGGCCTGGACCGTGAGTGCGCCCTTGTGGGTTCCGGTGTAGGCGTCGAGGATCTTCCGGGCGTTTTCCCGCTCCTGCGTCTCGTCGCCTGTCACATGGGCGAGCACCATGGCTTCGCGGCCGTCCCGGGAGCGGAGGTCGGGGCTGCCCGTGTCCCAGTACGAGATGACGTTGGTGAGCTCCTCCTCCTTCCTGAGGTCGGCCACCAGGGTCTGGCCACTCCGCGTGACGGCGGGGGTGTCGACGCGGCCCTCGGGGGCCCGGACCAGCAGGACCAGGTTCGTCTCTCCGCCGAACTTGTCGTCGATGACCTTCGCGGCCCGGGTGGACTCGGAGGCGGGGTCGTCGAAGCCGCCCCCGCGCAGCTTGGCGAATGCTCCGGCTCCCAACACACCCATGAGGGCAACGGTGACGACGGCGATGACGAGGACCAGCCGGGACCGGCGAATCGCAAGTTCGGCCAAGCGTTCAAACACGTCCGTTCTCCTTTGCGTTCTTACGGTGGAAGTGGCGTGAAGCAGCCGGACGCATGGGGGAGCCGGCACAGTGTTCCGCCAGACCTCTTGGCCCCTGATGCCTTGTCAGGGTTGCGGTCGTTCGGTCGCCGCATGCCCGCGGACTTGCAAGCGACGGCCCCGCTCTCACCGCGCCGGCGATGAGCGTGACATCGCTGAACGTGGGCCCGCGGCCCTGTTTCCGAGAGCGGCCGCCGGCGTCCTCGGGATGACGGTGCAGGAACTCCATCGCCACCTCCCGAGCCGGGACGCTCGCGGTGCAGTGCTCATCGCCAAGGCGTACGGCGACCTGCCGACTCATGAATGCCTCCACGTGCGTTACTTAGTATCGGGTTCGTTAGAAGTTGTAACTCGCCTTCACGGGAAGTGTCAATAACCATCGTGATAACCTCTAACTAGACGGTGAAGGAGGGCAGGTCATGGACGGAGCAGAGGCGACGACGCCACGCGAGCGCTACCGCGCCCAGGTGCGTGCGGAGATCAAGGAGCGGGCGTGGGAGCAGATCGCCACGGCGGGCGCGTCCGCGCTCTCCCTCAACGCGATCGCCAAGGGAATGGGCATGAGCGGACCCGCGCTCTACCGGTACTTCGCCAGCCGGGACGAGCTGATCACCGAGTTGGTCAGGGGCGCGTACCGCAGCCTCGCCGACACCTTCCGGGCGGCCCGCACCGCCGGTGCCGACCCGGCCGGCCTCGCGCACGCGCTACGTGGCTGGGCCCTGGCCGATCCCCAGCGGTACTTCCTCGTCTACGGCACCCCCGTCCCCGGCTACCACGCGCCCGACGACATCACCGCGATCGCCTCCGAGATCATGGCGTCCCTGCTCGACGCGTGCGCCGAACTGTCCGCACACGGCCCGGCGACCCCGTTCGACGCCCACCTCGCCGACCACCGGGACTGGGCGGGTGACCACCCCGCCCCGCCCGCCGTGCTCCACCAGGCCCTGACCTTCTGGACCCGCCTGCACGGCGTCCTGTCCCTGGAACTCGCGGGCCACTTCACGGGGATGGGGTTCGACCCCGCGCGGCTCTACGACGCCGAGCTGTCCGACCTGCTGGGCACGCCCACGAAGTCCTGAGAGAGGTCTTCCAAGTGCTCCAGCAAGCGGCCGACACGCGGAAGAAGCGCACGTGGTCGCCGATGTCGGAGTCCTGCGGGCGGGGTTCCCCACCTTGTTGCGGCGTAGGCGGCGCAGTCGCTCGGTGTTCCGGCCCTGCGGGTGGTGATCGGGGCGTGGTCACGACCACGGGTCGTCGTGGTCCTCGGCATCAGGCGTGTCGGGGTGCAGCATGGCGCGTAGGCAGCGGTGCAGGCCGTTGCTGTTGGTGTTCTCGGCCGCACGCATCCACGGCAGCGGCGCCATCAACTGGGCTGTCTCGTGGGTGGCGAGGTCGTCCAGCATGACGCGCAGTTCGTCCGGGACCGGCAGGTCGGTAAGGCACATCCACCCCAGTGCGGTGCTCACCCGTACCTCGGGCTGCCGTGCGGGGTCGGACCAACAGGCCCGCATCCACACCACCGTCGGCGAATCCTGGTGCGCCCGGGCCAGCTGAGCGATCGCCAGTACCAGGCCCGCGCGTACGGCTGGGTCATGCTCCGCGAGCAGGCAGGCGTGGAACGCGGAGAGGATGTCCTGCGCGCGGGCGGAGGCGGCCGCCAGCGCGTAGGCGGTGGCGATGCGCACCGAGGGGTCGGGGTCGTCGAGCAGGGGGAGGAGGAGATCGGTGTCCACGGCGATCGCGTCGCGGGCGGCCTGCGCCGACCAGTTCTGCAAGTAGCCGGTGACCTCGAAGAACCATTCGTCATCGCCGCGGAACCGCAGCATGTCGGCACGCGTGCATACCCCCTGGTGCCGAAAGCGCGCCACTTCGGCTGTCACCGCCAGAGCCTCGGCACGGTGGCCGGCCTCCGGGTCGGCACCGATCCGAATCAGGAAGGGCACCGTCGGCGCCACTGCGGCCCTCATGTCGTCGGCACACAGGCCGATGAGACTGTCGAGGGCACCACGGACGGCGGAGGCGTCGCCCGAGCGCAGCCGCTCCATGACCTCCCGGACGCTGACGCCGTCCGGGAAGCGGTCCCAGGGCACCTCGTCAAGCAGGAACCCGTCCTTGGCGTCCGTACGGATGCCCGCCACCACCGCACGGACGTCGAGGGGCCCGCCCGCCTGATCGAGCGGATCCCCGTCCACGAACGCCCGCACCACCGCCTGGTACGCCGGGTCGCTGTCCCACGAATTCACCGGGAATCTCCGTTTACAGCGCCCCCCGGGCCCGGCACCGCGACGCTGGAGGGGCATGCTCGGCTAGGGCGACCCGAGTTGGGGGCGCGTAGACGGTACGGCTTGAATACGGTCATGGACTCCCCGATTTGGGCCATGCTGTCGGCCGCCGAGCGCTCTGCTGTGGGCGGCCTGATCCAGCAGGACCACCGGATCGCGGCAGTCGCCCGCGTGCGTGAGGCGTTCCGAGCCGAGTCCAGGCCGGGCCTGTATGAAACGCTCGATGTGGTGGCAGAACGCTACCTGGAGTTGGGGCCGACGGATCGAGTGATATCCGACCCCGCCGCTGAACCTGGTGACACTCACGGAGAAAGTTGAGGCGTTGCCTGGCCGGACGGTGGCCATCGAGGCGTTGTGGGACGGTGACACCGAGGGCTGGTGCGTGGACCTGATGGCGCTCACAGACGTCCCGGCTGACGAGCACCGGCTCGCCACCATCCGGCACGGTGGCGACCTGCGACTGTTCGACGGCGCAGTCCCGCCATGGCCCGAAGCACAAGAAGCAGAGGCGGTCGGTCGTGCCCTGGCCGAGCAGTTCGGCGTGCCGTTCCACTTCGCCGGCTCCGATCGGCCCGACGCCGACGCCCCCCGCTGGAGGGCCACCTCGTGAGCAGCACTGCCACACAGCTCGACACCCTTGCTGCCGCACTGGCGGACCCCGACTCCGACCTCAACCAGATCGCAGACCTGGAAGACGAACTGGTGGCCGCTCGGGACACGGGCCTGGTCCCACGCCTGCAAGAGCACCTTGCCAGTGCCGTGGATGCGAGGAACTCGTTCGGACGCCACGTGCTCTGCAACATTCTGGCCGCGACAGCCGGGTCCAAAGCCCTGCCCGCGCTGCTGCGGGCCTTTGCCCACGATCTGGGCGATGACCAGGACTCCCTGTCGGCGATACTGGCCGACTTCGCTCACCAGGACCGCGCCTATGCGCGCAGCATCGTCCTGACATGGGCCGCGGGCCCCGACCCGGACCTGCGCAGGGCAGCGCTGTGGCTGCTCGGCTTCGTTCCCGATCCGAGCGACCTCGACCTCCTGGCCGGCGCCGTCCAAGATGCGGACGACAGAGTCCGCAGCGTGACCGTGGGAACCATCGGCAGCCACACCAAGACCACAGCCCAGGCCATCGATCTGCTGACGGCCCTGCTCGCGGACCTCAGCCCCCAGGTACGAGTGAACGCCCTGAGCTCCCTCGGCTTCGCACGACAGCCCAGGACCCTGTCGGCAACCCATCGCCTCGCCAAGGACGACAACGCACGGGTACGGGCATGGGTCGCCATCGCACTGAGCCGGTTCCCAACTCCTGAACCGGCGAGCCTGGCCGTCCTGGACCTGCTCGCTCGCGACTCAGACGCCTTTGTGCAGGAGCAGGCTGTTGCTGCCCGAAAGAAGCTCACCGCCTGCGCCTGACCCGCCAGTCGGAACCGCCTCCTTGGACCGGCGTAGTCGGGGGCATTTCCTCCCCACGGGGCAGGGCACCTAACAGTGCAGGGGCGGAACACTGCCTCTTCACCAACATGGCTCGGGTAGCCACCCCGGTAGCTGCATTGCCCCGCCCCCGGCATCGCAGCTACTGGGGCGGCGGGACGCGTTGGTCGCCAGCGCCCTCGTGGCTACGGTGCGTTCCGCCGTCTTCCGGCCACGCTGCTGGTCGGAGGGCTGAGGAGTTTCACAGCTCGGTCCTTGCACGCCCGTGCCGGGTAGTACGGTGCCGATCACTGTCCGTGCTACGGAGGTGGGGAAGTGGCATGCGGTTTCCGCCGTTCGATGACCGAGGGACGCTGACGACCATCGAGTTAGAGGCGCTGCGGTCGTTACACGGGGCGTGGCTGACGGCACTCTACGAGTGGCAGTCGGCCAGTCTGGTCACGGACCGGCTCCACGCCGCTCGCGAACTGGCCGATCTGCGCGACCGGACGGAGCAAGCTCCTTTCCGGTATCAGGAGGAAGCCGTCTCCGAGATCGTGCACGGCGCGTACGACTACGAGCGGCATACGGCGCTGACCGCCTGGCGCTACGCTGCGGCGGCGGCTGTCCTGGGCATCACGGTGCTGGAGCGTTTGGCCAGTGGGAAGCCACCGCTCACGGCCTCCGCTGTGAAGGAGCTGTGCCAGGAGCCGCCTCTTGGCCGACTACGCGATGCGCTGGCGGTGCCTGCGGCCCGGTTCCTGCCTGCCTACGACCCCTTCGATGAGCGGGGCGAGATGACAAAACGGTGGGCGAAGCTGCGCGAGGGCGTGGACGACGCGATGGCGGTCGTGGTCGAGATTGCCGTGGACCAGGGGTCGGCCTATCCCCGGACCAAGGAAGAAGCAGCGGGGTGCTTGATGACCGAGTCCAGCCCGCCCACCACAGATCCGGTGTACGAGCCGATCCTGGAACCGCTGTTTTCTGTGGCTGAGGAGGCCCCGTACGCGATCAGCCGGGTCATCAAGGGCCGTTGACGCCGGCGGATCAGCGCGTATACCGGTTCGTGAACTCGCTGCAACTTCGTGGCGCCCGCGTCACGCGGCCCGTCAGGCTGGTTCGCGTGTCGGAGCATCGGAGCATCGGAGCATCGGGACAGGTAGCAGGGCCGCGTGGTGGCGAGCGACGAAGAGGTGCGGTCTGTGCGTCAGTGGGTGTGCATCTCGTGCACCGAGCCGGGCACGAGGCGTTCTACGGCAGCGTGCGGCCACCGCGGACCGTCCTTCCGGCTCGCCTGCGTCAACGCCTACGACAACACGAGCGACGGCGCGGACCAGTCCCACTTCTGACGACGGAGATTACGCGTCCATCAACTTCTGTGCGGTCGCCGCGAGTTCAGGGACGGTCGACATGCATGCCCATCGGCCGGCCGGCTGCGGCGACCTTGGTGTCCTGTCGCAAGCGATCTGGTCCCGGCCCAGACCTGTGACCTGCGGCGAGCAGGTCAACTGAGACGTGAGAGTGCTGGAAATCCCGGTTGATCTGGTACTGGGCAACTGGATGCCGGATGTTGTCTCAGCTGATCTGGTCAGGCTCCGCCGTTTCGAGCTGACACCAGCTGACACCACGCACAGATCACACGAGTGGCTCAGCCAGTGCGTCGAGACGGTCGAGAGCCTCTGGGATGAGAGGTGATCGCGAGAGAGCCGGCACCGCGCTTCAGTCCAGGGTGACTCGATAGACAGCGGACTCTCTCCGTTGAAAACCCGCCCGCTCATACAAGCGGTTCGCGGCCTCTCGCGAAGGCCGTGATGTGAGGTCGATGGTTCGAGCTCCCGCGTCCGCGGCCAGGCCAAGGGCCTTGTCGATCAGGGCTCTGCCGACGCCGTGGCCACGTGCGGCGGCGTCGACCACCACGTCCTCGATATGAGCCCGCAGGCCGGACGGCAAGGGGGACATCACCAGCATCAACGCCCCGACGATCACGCCCTCGACACGGGCCACCAGCAACGTGTTGGTACTGGTACCCGTCAATCTCCCCACGGCTTCGTGGTCCAGGGGCTTGGCCTGGGACGACAACTGCGGAAGGAGACGAGCGAACGCCTCCACCACTTCGTCAGTCGCCTCGTGAACGGCCTCAGTCTCAACGCTCATGCTCTGCAACCTATCGGCTCCTGCGAGTTGTCGATCAGCGGACCGCGACCATCTCGGACCGGATCACCTGAGACGACGAGCGAAGTGGGTCAGATCATCTGAGACAGGGACCCGTTCGACTGAGACGGGGCACCAGGCCGCGTGCGGTGCGAGCGCGGCGGCTTTTGTCCCGTCTCCCCGGAGTTTGATCAGTCTGACCGAATTTTGAACGCGGCGTGGTGGGCTGCCATGCCGTCATTGTTGCCACGTTCCGAGGGGGAGGTCGGAGTCACCCTTCACGCGCCCGCGGGCCTGGCGCCCCCCGCTCGTGCGGCGCCGCCGCCTCCAGTAGGGGCCAGCCGTCGACCTCCACCCCCCGCCCCTCTGCCAGCTGCCACCCGCGGGCCGACGCCGCGTCGAGCAGGGCCCGGACGGCGCCCGGTTCGTGCAGGTTCAGGGAGCCGCCCCGGACGTACCCCACGTCCCCGGAGCCCATGGGGAACCCGCCCGGGACATACCGGCCCGGGCCCTCGGCAAAGACGATGCGCAGCGGGCCACCGGTGCCGGCCGGCTGCGGGTACAGCATGAGGGTCTCGCAGCAGCCTGCGAACCGGCCGCTGTCCAGCACGCGGTGACTGTGGCGGAGCGTCCACAGGTACGTGCGTCCGTCAGCGACCAGTCGGCGGGGCTTCTTCGAATGGCGGGGCACGGAGCCGAGAGTACGCGGCCCGATTCACGAGTACCGCCCAGGGTGATCAAACTTCAGTGAGACCGATCAAGGTTCCCTGACGCGTCACCAACGACGAACCCGAACTCCTCGAACTTCTCGCCGAAGTACTGGTCGTCGGCGACGAGGTGACCTGGGGCATCGACTTGGCCGACGGCGCCGCCGCCCGGGCTATCGCCATCCGAACCTTCAGCTCGTTGCAGACTCTCGGCTGTCGGTGGTCAGAACCGCCACCAGGGCCTCAACAGCGTCCACGGCCTTCGGGGTGGCCAGCACGAGCACCGGATCGGGGGTCTGCAACAGGAATCCGCTCCAGACCCGGAAGACAGCGCTGCCGTCCGCCCCCTCCTTCGCGAAGGAGATGCATCCCGGCAGATATCTCGCGTCGTCGCGCCCTCCAGGCACCCAGGGCGGAGGGCCGTCCGAGAACCGGAGGTAGTTGTGACTGGTAGTTGGATGCCACTGGCTCAACGCGCTTGCCCGGGCGGCCAGCACCAGCTCCTCCTCAACAGGAGGCACCCACGAGTCCGTGCCACGCAGCGACGCATCATGAGCTCGTGCGCATTGCATCTGCCAATCCCAGTCATCGTCCAGCGACCATTGGGTGCCATCTCCCATGCGCCGAGTCTGACCGAACTCCTGAGCGCAGGTAACCCCCAACGGGATAGGAGACTTGACACGCGCCACCGCTCTCGCCGCATGACAAACCGCATTTGGAATCGATGAGACAGGACAGATGACAAGTTGGAGTGGCCGGGCGAAGCCGGGCCGACGGGGCCAGCGCGGCAGCCGCGCGCTCTACCCAAGGCGGTGACCTCATGAGCCTGACCTCCAGGACTCGCTGTCCGCGCACCCCGCTGCGCCGGTTCCTGCCGTGAACTGTCGGCCGGCGCCTGCCCGTTGAGGAAGAGCTTCCGCGCCCGGGACCAGAGTGACCTGATTCCGGGCCGTGGCGACCAGGTACGACAAGAGAGCGCACGTCTTCCACGGCACGGTCACCCTCGCGTCGATCCGGCTTTGGCTCCGTCAGTGACCCGCGGGACACTCCGCAAGTGGCGCGGTTCAGCGGCACCGGGCCGTGTCCACGACACCGTCCATGCGCTCCTTGGTCGCCTGGCTCGGCTGCATGGTCACAGCGACGTTGGCCGCGCGGTCGTCCTCGGTGGCGCCGCCTCGGGTCTCGTATCCCGTCACGCTGCCGCCGTGGCCCCAGTACACACCGCCGTACGACAGCGGCGGGCTCACGAGTCCCAGCCCGTAACGGGCACCGGCGGGAAAAGAGCTTACGGGCTGCCCCGCGATTGATCTTGGGGCGTCCCGGCCTGGGGGTTCGGCTGGCTGGTGGTTCAGCAATCGCAGGTCGGCCCGTTACTCGTACCGGTACTTCAGCGAGTCCGCCTCCGCCTGCTCGATGTCGGCGATCGTCAGCTCCGGCATCCGCAGTTGAGCCAGGGTCACCTCGGCCGAGGCCGGCTGGGCGTCCGCGGGCAGCCACTCCTCCGGCTTCCAGGCCCCGCTGCGCAGCAGCGACTTGGGGCAGTGCGGGTAGACCTCCTCGATCCCCAGCACCAGCGCACTGGCCGGCGGCTTGCCCACGGCGGTCAGTTGCGACAACAGCTCTGGGCGGGTGGAGACGCAGGCCCGGCCGTTCACCCTGAGCGTCGTGGTGCGCCCCGGGATGACGAACAGCAGCCCGGCCCGTCCGGTGGCGACGACGTTCTGCAGGGTGTCCAGACGCTTGTTGCCGGTCGCGTCCGGTATCGCCACCGTCCGTGCGTCCAGGACGGCGACGAACCCGGCGGGGCCGCCGCGCGGGGAGACGTCACAGTTGCCCTCGGCGTCCGCGGTGGCGACCAGGACCAGGGATGAGCAGCCGATCAACCGCCGGGTCTGCTCGGTGAGTTCGGTCATCTGTTTCCGCACGGCCGCGTCGCTGGGGAGTTCGTAGACCCGGCGTAGCGCCTCCTGGTCGGGCACGGCGTCGAGGCGGAGCGAGTCGAAGGCACTGCCGGCAAGGGGTGTCGTCATGTCTCCGACCCTAATGGGCCGACCTGCGATTGATCTTGGTCGGTGAGTGTGGGGACATAGAGACGGCCCCGCGAGTTGTCTGATGTGTGAAGATCAAACAGGCCCGCGCGGCCATGTCCCATCCTGCCTTCTGCGGGCTGTCGCGCCAACATCTGGGCGAGTTGGTCGCGGAACTCGCCCCGCGCTGGGTGGCGCGCTGTGGGTCCGCGTGTCATGGGCGACGTGAGGGCGACCGTCGGCGGGAGGCGGGGCCGGGCCGAAGTACGAACTGGTCTTCACCGACCGGCTCCAGGTGACACTGGTCCATCTGCGGACTCGGCTCACCCATGAGGCGTTGGGCGTGCTCTGCAAGGTGAGGTCTTCCACGATCGGCCGGGCGATCCGGGAGGTCCGCCCGTTGCCGGCGGACCGTGGGTTCGGCGTCCCCGACCGGCCCGGCATCCGGCTGCGGACCCTGAGGATGTGTTCGCCCATGCCGCGGCCGAGGACGTCACCTTGCGGATCGACGGGATGGAGACCCAGGTCCGCCGTCCAGACGGGGGCCGTCCCGGCCGACGGGCCTTCGTCTCCGGCAAGCGCAGGCACAACACCGTCAAGACCACGACGATCAGCGACGGCCAGGGCCGCACCCTGTGGTCCGGGGCCCAGCGCCCAGGCCGGATGCACGACCGGACCGCCGTGCGCACCGAGGGCATCGCCGAGCAGTTCCACCGGCACCCCGGCGTGACGGCCGAGGTCGACGACGGCTACCGCGGCCTGGCCAACGAGTTCCCCGACCAGGTCGGCGCCCCGCCCAAGAAACCGAAGGGCATGAAGGCCCCGAACGAGGGGCCGGTCACCGAGCGGTACGGCCGACGCGAGATGAAGCGCCGCCAGTCCTCCCGCGGGATCCGCGTCGAGCACGCCAACGCCGAAGTCCGGCAGTGGCGCCCGCTTCACCGGCCGCCGCGAGACCTACGGCGAGACCCACCTCGCCATCGCCGCCCTGGTCTCCGACCGCGCCGCCAAGCGGCCTACCCGGCACAAACCCAGCATCGAGCCGGTGCACGTCCGCACCACAGCCTGCTGAACTACCAGTCAGCCGAACCCGCAGGCCAACACGCCCCAAAATCAATCGCGGGTCAGCCCGTAACTGGCGGGGACGGTGTTGCGCATCTGGTCGAGCTGAGCCTTCGGGAGAAGGCGGCCGGCCAACAGCGCCGTGAAGAACCGGTTCAGGCCGGAGTGGGTGGACACTATCTGGCCCGCAGCCCAGGCCCAGGAAGGGTCCCATTCCGTGGCGTCGACCAGGGGCGCGCCTGCCGAATCCTGTAGTAGCCCTTGGGGTGGCGCTCCCGGATCGTCACCTCGCCGGGGGCGGGGAAGCAGGTGTGGCGCAATCCGATGCGTTTGATGACGCGCCGGTCGATCTCCTCGGCAAGGGGGCGACCGGTGACCTTCTGAACGATCAGGCCGGCCACCGGGTAGTTCGTGTTGCTGTAGGCGCATTTCGTGCCGGGGGCGAAGTCGGCCTTGTGCTGGAGAGCGAGGTCGAGGAGTTCGGGGGGTCGTAGTAGCGGATGTCGTCGCTGAGGTACTTGCTGTAGTTGGGAAGTCCGCTGGTTTGTCGGAGGAGTTGACGGAGGGTGATGCGGCGTCCGTCGATCCTGTCCCAGCGGACGAGGCCGGGCAGATTGGTGTCGACCGGGGCGTCAAGGTCGATCTTGCTTTCAGCGACCAGTTGCAGCACGACCACCGTCGTGAACGTCTTGGTGTTGCTGCCAATGCGCACCTGACCGTCCCGGGGCACCTTCGTTCCGGTGGCCAGTTCGCCGACCCCTGCGGTGTAGGTGCGGGTGTGGCAGGTACGGTCTTCGACGCTCGCCAGCGGGGCGGGTACGCCGTCGGTGTGCACCAGCGCGTTCAGGCCCCTTTGGACGGTGTGCGGCCTGGCGGCGGCAGGCGCCGCGGGTGGGGCCACGGCGCCCATCGTCATCACGCCGACGGCCACCGCGGCCGGCGCGGCTCTGCGCCGACCACTCCGCCGCCCGGGCGAACGAAACCTCTGCCATGCCTGCTCACGCACGAGCCAACTCCCACGGAATCACTGGGTAACCACCGGCTTACGGGCCCAGCCTCTCGGAAGCGACCGGGCGGGACGATCGTGGTACCCGCCGAGCTCCAGGCAGGGCTAACCCCCGGGTCGCTGGGTTGGGCGGGGAGCCGGGGCAGGGGTCCCTGAGCGCGGTGACAGCACCAGGAGAGCAGACGTGACGGAGCCTGGAGCCACCGGCCCCGAACCGTCGGACCCGCCTTGACTGTTGCGCCAAGTGTTGCGGGCTGTCGGCTGCGCCAACTGTTGTGCGAGCCGAATCGGCCTCCTGGAGTTCGTGAGCCCTTCCACCCCGCCCCCGGAGCGTTGTTGACGGTGCTTACATGTCGGATTAAGCTGATGTGAGCACTGCTAACATGCGAGTGAGGGAGCTACGTCGATGTCATCGCCCCAGCAGGAAACGACCATGGTCGACCTGGGTGGCCGTACGGTCACGGTCCCCAAGGGCGGCCTGTACGACCGCTATCGGATGGACACCGATCTCGAAGCGGTCGCCCGTGATCCCCGCGTCAGCAGCGTGGACTTCTTCCGGCGGCTGCCCAAGGCGAAGGTCGACTCTGCGATCGGTCCGACGCTGACGCCGAACTTTTACTACCGCATCTCGACCGCCCGGCTGACGATGCTCGCCCGCTCCAGCGCGATCCGTACCCGCCTGCCCAGGGAGCTGGCCCCTCTGGAGGTCGTACCGGGGGTGGGACTGGTCTCGGTGATGTTCTTCCGCTACGACGTGTGCGACATCGACTTCTACACCGAAGCCGCCGTGGGGATCGCGGTGAAGCCGGCACGGCATGGCCGGCTCGGCTTCTTCGACCTCGTCGCCGGCCTCAAGAACGAGCATCTCGATTCTTATGTGCTGTCCCTGCCGGTGAGCACGGACATCGCCCAGGTGCGCGGCCACGACGGTTACGGCTTCCCCAAGTGGGTCACCGGCCTCGATGTCGATATCGACGCCGGCCGGACGACCGCACGCGTGGCCAACGACGCGGGCAGGACCGATCTGGCGCTCTCGGTGGCCACGCCGGCCCAGAACCCGTACCGCAGTGGCGAGCGTGTCTCGACCCTCACCTCGTACACGTCGATCGGCGGTGCGTGGCACTCGACTCTGAGTCATACCAATGTGCTGTCGTCGGGGACGGTACGTGTCCCGCGCAACGTCACGCTCCGGGTGGGAGAGGGCCGTATGGCCGACGACCTGCGCTCGCTCCGTCCGATCAGGACGGTGCAGCTCGACGTCATGACCGAGGGCCAACTCGCCCTGCACATGCCGGTCCCGACCTCGGTCCAGAGCCAGAACTAGGGAGCTCTGCCATGGCCACCGACCATGCCACCCCTGTCGCCGTCCGCCGCTCGACTCTGCCCGCATCCGTGACTCCGGCACGGATCGAGCAACTGGCAGCGTGTGGCACGGCCGCGGCGGACGCCGTGCGGGTCACCACCAACGCCCCCTATACCGGTGCCCCGCTGGCCGACCTTCCCGTCTCGACGCCCGCCGATGTCGAGGGTGCGTTCGTCCGGGCCCGTACCGCCCAGGCTGCCTGGGCGGCGACGCCGATGAGCGAGCGGAAAAGGATCCTGCTGCGTTTCCACGACGTCGTTCTCGCCCGCCAGGACGAGGCGCTGGACCTGATGCAGGCCGAAAGCGGCAAAACCCGGCGCGACGCGTTCCTCGAGGTCACCGACATCGCGATCACCGCCCGGTACTACGCGCGCAACGCCGCCGGGGGACCCGCAGAGCAGCCCGCGGTCGGGCCGTCGCCGCACGCCTGCACTGTCAACGTCAACGAGGCTTTCGCCGCCGCCTGGGGAAGCATCGACGCGCCGATGGGAGGCATGGGTGACTCAGGACTCGGCCGTCGGCACGACGACGACGGGATCCTCAAGTACACCGAACCCCAGACCGTCGCCCACCAGCGCATCCAGGGGTTCACCCCGCCGGCTCGTATCTCATCCGAAGCCTGGGCCGCCCTCCTGACCGGAGCCCAGAAGGTCCTGAAGGCAACTGGCGTCCGCTGAGACGCAACGCATGTCTGGCCGCCGCGTCACCGCGCGGCGGCCAGACATGCGTTGCGAGGGTTGCGGACCGGGCGCCCCGGCGGGACCCGCACAAGCGCAGGCATCAGCTCCCGAGCCCTCCACCCGCGGAGAAACAGGACAGGCCCGGACCGTGCTGCTGGAGCGCGTCCGGGCCCGGCGTGGCGCGGTGAGCGCGGTGTGGAGTGGACGGAGTCGGCCCGATCCGTCATCAGCCCGTTCTAGGACGGCGACAGCCATGCGCGGTAGCGGCGCAGCGCCTGTCGCTGCTGACGCCGCTCGGAGAACAGGGCGTACACGGGGCGGGTGTTGGGCTTGGGACGGCTTCCGCGGGCGATGCGGCGCAGTTGGTGACGGACCTGCGCCATGCTCGCGGCGGAAGCGAGGGCCTTGTCTGACCAGGACACCGGCCGTAGCTGCCGGTCCGCCTCGCGGCCGTGGCGCCAGCGGTCGGGCAGGTCCGGGGTGACGGCGAGGGCGGTGCCCATCCCTATGAGCACCACGCCACTGTCGAGGACCCGTTCGGCGGTATCGCGCCGGGTGATGCCGCCGGTGAGCATCAGGGGGAGAGGACTGGTCTTGACCAGGTCCTTCGCCAGGTCCAGGAAGTACGCCTCGCGGGCCTGGGTGCGCGCATCGGCAGGGCGGCCGGACATCGCGGGGCTCTCGTAACTGCCGCCTGAGAGTTCGACCAGGTCGACGCCGAGAGGTTCGAGCATCGCGATCACCTGCCGAGCGTCGTCGGCGTCGAATCCGCCGCGCTGGAAGTCCGCGGAGTTGAGCTTCACGGCGACCGCGAAGGACGGCGAGACGGTGGCGCGCACGGCGCGGACGACGTCCAGCAGCATCCGGGCCCGGTTCTCCAGGGATCCGCCCCACTGGTCGGTGCGCCGGTTGACCAGGGGGGACAGGAACTGTGAGAGCAGGTAGCCGTGCGCGGCATGGATCTCCACACCGTCGAACCCCGCCTTCTCGGCACGGCGGGCCGTGACCGCGTACCGCGTGACAGTGGCCTTGATCTGCTCGGGGGTCATGGCGACAGGGCGGCCGAAACGGCTGCTGTGCCTTCCCAGATCGACCCCCACCGCGGACGGGCCCCACACGACACCGGGCATGTCTGCCTGGATCTGGCGGCCGGGGTGATTGATCTGCATCCATATCGCTCCGCCGCCGGACTTGCCGGCCTTGGCCCACTCGGTGAACGGCTCCAGCGGTGCGGCATCGTCGAGGACGACGCCGCCGGGACCGGTCAGTGCCTCGGCGTGGACCATGACGTTGCCGGTGATCAGCAGTCCGGTGCCGCCGGTGGCCCAGTGCCGGTACAGCGACAGCAGCTGCCCATCGGGCAACTGGCCGTCGCCGGCCATGTTCTCCTCCATGGCCGCCTTCGCGATCCGGTTACCCAATACCTGCCCGGAGCGCAGGGACAGCGGTGAGAACAGCTCGCTGGCCATCCGGATTCTCCTCTCCATCGATTACAATGTGTGCACCGTTCACATTAGGCGAACCATGTACGCGGTGTAAACATGAGGGAGGGTGTCCCATGCCACAAGCGAGTGACTCGTACCATCACGGCGATCTGCGCGCCGCCTGCCTGCGCGCTGCGCGGGAACTACTGGAGGAGGACGGGAGCGCCGGACTGTCTCTGCGGGCGGTCGCGCGGAGGGCCGGTGTGTCGGCGACGGCCCCCTACCGTCACTACGCGGACCGCGACGCGCTCGTCTCCGCGGTCGCCGCGGAGGGATACCGGGAACTCGGCGGCTATCTGGCCGCGGCCCATTCCGCGACACCTGACGACCTCGCTGCGGTCGCCGTCGCCTACGTCCGCTTCGCACTGGACCACCCGGCGATGTTCCGGGTGATGTTCGCCGAACCCTGCGATCCCAACAGCGAGGAACGGGTCGCCGCGACCGCCGCCCTCTCGGAGTATGTCCGCGGTATCGTCCGCAGCGCCTTCCCGGGCGCCGACCCGGAGGTGCTGGCGACCCCGGTGTGGGCCTTGGTTCACGGCCTGGCATTCCTGCATCTCGACGGCAAACTCGACACCTCCACCGCCGAAGTGGTCGCCCATCAGGTCCGCACAGCCGTTCACGCGCTGCTCGCCACCTCCCCGGTGACGTCAAAAGCGGCGGCCGCGGCGCCGGAGCAGGCAAAGGCGTAGCCCGCGCATGACTGCGGGGTCGCCCGGACGGGCGGGAGAGGCGGCCTCAGCGGTAGGTGAGCAGTCGACGCTGGTCGCCGGCGAAGTGAGCGTGATCGTTGAAGGTCAGCAGGCTGGTCCCGGATTTGCCCACCACAAGCGTCGTGATGGAGGCGTTGACGGTGACACGGTTGAGCGCGACGACGCCCTCGGGCGGCAGTGGCAGCAGGGTCCCGCAGAGCGCGGCGAGAAGGCCGCCAGAGGTGACGACGACCGCGTCTCGGCCTCGCCCGAGCGTGGCGGACAACTCGGTCTGGGCGGCCGCCGCCCCTTCTGTGAAGGTGCCCCAGGACGTGCCGTCGACCGCGCCGGGCTCCGCCATCCATGCCAGCAGCGCGCGATCGAGCACCTCCTGAACGGAATGGGTGTCGCTCGCCGGTGGTGCGTAACGGGCCAGCAGGGCGACGTGGTCGTACTCGTTCCAGCGCGGATCCAGGCGCAGCGGCTGCTGGAAACGGGCTGTCTCCGCGATGAGGTGAGCCGTGTCGCGTTGGCGGGTGAGGGTTCCCGATATGAGGTGCGGGTCGCGCAGGTCGCGGCGGGCCAGCTCCTGCCCGACCGCGACGGCCTGGGTGCGGCCGAGGTCGGACAGGACGTCGTAGTCCTCCGCAGCGAAGGACGCCTGACCGTGACGGACGAGACAGATGAGCGGCACAGAGATACTCCCGCGTTGGCCTGCTAATGTGCGCAGTGTACACATCAGGTTCACCGGTGAAAACCGGCGGCACCGGGAGGACCGCCTCGCCATGGGAACCGGGCGCCGGCCCGAGAATCGGCGTACTCGGAAGGCCGATGAGCACGACTGTGACGTGATCCTCGACACCGGCTGCCCGGTCCGCAGCTTGGGGCGGCTGCCGATCGCTGCGGGATGAGCCTGAGGCCGGACCGTCCGTTCTGGCTCCGATCAAATGACCTAGTGCCGCATCAAGCAACGTTGGCCTCGTTGTGTCGCTGAGCCGAAGCACGATAGCTGTCACAGGGGCGGGCTTGTTGTCACCGGGTTCGTTCCGGTGGCGGCAGGCCCGCCTCGGGATGGAGGTGCCGTCTGGGCGCTTGAGCACGGGTGCCGTTCACCTAAACCCCTTACACGTATAGGGAGGTTAGGGAGCCGGCAGATAAGCACAAGAAGCACGGCATGAACGTTCAAGTCCTCGCCGATCCATTCGGGAGGCTACTGTGGGCTTCCGCCGCTTTGCCCGGCGCGGTACACGACGTCAAAGCCGCCCGCACCCACGGCGTGATGGCGGCGCTGACCGAGGCCGGCGTGTGCTGCTGGGCCGATAAGGGGTATCAGGGCGCCGGCAGCACCGTGCGCGTCCCTACCGCGGCCGCTGGGAGAAGCTCTCCGAAGGCCAGAAGGCCGTCAACGTCTCCCCCGCCAGGATCCGTGCGGTCTGCGAACAGGCAATGGCCACCCTGAAGTCCTGGCGCCTCCTGCGCAAGCTCCGCTGCAGCACCACCCGCATCACCGACCTGGTCAAGGCCGTCCTCGCCCTCCACATAGCAACCTCGAGCTGAGGTTGGAAATGCCTCAGTGTGACCCGTGGTTCCCCGATGTGCAGATCCCGTTGGGCTACGGGCAGACCGGGCGGCCTCCGGCGGACGTCGAGCACACGGTGGCCCGCTTCAAGTGTTGGCGGATCCTCTCCGAGGAGGGCGGGCGCTTCCGTGCTTCAGTTTGGGAAGCTCGCCGAGGCCCTTGACGCTGTCATCGGACTCCTCAATTTCCCGCTTCGCGCTGAACTCTTCTGAGCAGAGCTCTGGATCCGCCAAAGTGGCCCCCATCTTGAGATGGGGGCCACAAGAGGCTAGTGCTTGGGCGTCCAGCACTTACCGGCGGTATCTTCGTCGTTACTCAGGCAACTCGTGCCGTCCCAGTGTGTCGCTATGTTCAGATAGTGATCAGCGTGAATCCCATGCCCAAAAATTTCGGCGTTACTAGTGAAGTTCTCGGTTGCGCCGAAGGCTTGGTTCCCATTTCCATAAGCCGGGTTCTGCCCATACCATTGGCACGGGCCATGCAGATCGATCGAGAACCCGGTCGCAGACTGGGCGCAATTCAGGCTGGTTGGCCGTGCATACCCTGGAGTGCCGGCGTACACGCTAAAGCACCAACTGATTCTCACGTTAGCGATGGTGGGAATGCCGTCGTCTGCTTTTGTGCAGAAACTGCCAGTCCCCGTCGATAGCGGATGCATCGTTGCCGGGCGAGTCGTTTCGACGTGGCTGAGTTTAAAGTCGCAAAGTGTTGCGACTGCCTTGGCGACAACGTTGGGTGACCAGGATTTTGGCGCCTGCGCCTTAACCTGCTGCGCGCAGGGTAGTACCGAACCCTTCGCGGATGTCACCTTGACGGAGACGTTGGTGACGATTGGAGCCTGCGGTGTCGCCGAAGTCGGCGCGACTGCGATCACCGTCCCGGTGAACAGCAGACTGATGACTGCGAACGCGCGCAGTATAGTGCGTGGTGCCCTCACGGACCTCTCCCTCGTGGCGCTGGCCGGGGTTGCAGTGACGACGCCAGCGGTGGTGAGGCCGGCCGCGATGGCTCCGGCTGCCAGCTTTCGGGCGAGATTCACGTGGTCCCCCTGACGATGTGTGCTTGGTGAGTTGTCTCCCATGCAAGCAGCGCCGCCGAGAGGCGTGCGGGCCCCCGTGACGCGCTTTAGTGCATGACGGCTCATTGCGGGGCCGTCGTGCAAGATCGAGGCTAAGAGCTGCCGTCCTAGGTCCGTCCTAGATCCGTCCTAGTGCCGCATCAGACAACGTTCGCCCTGTTGTGACCACCTGGACGACCATCCAGAAATGAAGATCGCGATTCCTGCCTTCTACTGGCGTCAGGGACAGGCACTACGAGATGATCAACCCATGGCGGATGTGGTTTTCTTCGATCTGGACGGCACTCTGGTCGATCATCGAAGCGCGGTCTGGGAAGCGATCGGCGAGATTGTCCAGGCCGCGCCGAACGCGGCGGCTCCACCGGAGGAGTTGGCGACGTTGTGGTGGACGCTGGAGGCGCGCCACATGCGCGAATATCTGGCCGGTCAGTGCTCGTTCGCTGAGCACCACCGACGCAGGCTCCGTTCCTTCCTGCCGATGCTCGGCGAGCCGGTTCCGGAAAGTCCCGGCCTTCTGGACGCCTGGATCGCCGAGCGCTACCTCACCGTGTTCGAGGAGTCCTGGCGGTGCTATCCCGATGTCCAGCCCTGCCTGGAGAACCTGAAACGGCTTCCCCGAGGACCGCGTCTGGCTGTTCTCACCAACGGGGACCCCGAGCAGCAACGCGCCAAGCTCGCCCGCTTCGGCCTCCTCGAATACTTCGAAGCCGTCCTGACCCCGACCGAGCTCGGTGTGGCCAAGCCCGTCGGCTACGCCACCGCCTGCCGGTGGATGCGGACGGACCCCGCGCGGGCGGTCAACGTGGGCGACATGCTGGAAAGCGACGTGATCGCAGCCGCCCTCGCCGGGCTCACCGGCATCTGGTTGGACCGCGGCGTCGACTTCGTCACCGGTGGACCATCGCCGACGGCCGACGAGACGGTGCCCCGCATCGAACGGCTCACCGACCTCCCCGACCACCTATCACGCACCAACGCCTGACCGGCTCTCACGGCCGTCGTAAGTGAGCGTGGCTAGGGCGGCGCTATTCGGGCTCTGGCAGCGATCACGGGGAGTCGTTACGGCGAGTCATATCGCCGTTGGATTCGGGGTCGTCGCAGAGCGGTCGGCCCGGAGCCAGTCCGTACTCGGGGTGCCCCGGTGGGGGTGTGCGATCGTCTCCGCTGCCGGACATGGAAGGCGGTCCCGGCGCTCGCCGCCGTGCACCCGGTTGTCTTGGCTCAGCCCAGCGCGTCCATCAGGGCGGCGACATAGGCATCCAGCCGCTCCTCGACGGCTCGCGTCGTCAGCTCTGTCCTCCCTGCCTCCCGCCATGGCTGCGCCACCAACTGCACTTCTTCTGAGAACGCCAGCGTGTCCCGCACCCGCCAGTACAGCCGCTCGCTCGCGGCCGTGGCCAGCACCCTCACCGGCCTCCTCCTACGCCTCAGCGAAGCGCAGACCCCGCGCCGGGCCATGCAGCAGCGCGAGATTGGTGGAGCGGTGCGCCACATCGAGATCCGCCGGACCCCAGGAGGTCGCTGCCCAGTCGACGACGCCGGTGATCCGGGGACCTGCCGGCTGCGGGGGCGGCACGTCGAACAGCACGTTGCCGGGGTGGAAGTCCCGGTGCAGGAATCGCCCTTCACAGGGCGGCGCGGGCTTGCGGATCACGTCGATCGCCGCGGCCCATGCCGCCGCGTCGGCGCCCTTCGGAGTCACGACGGTGTCGGCGGTCGTCCACGCCACATACTCCCGGGGCCGCTCGGTGGGTCGCAACGCGTGGATCGCCACGAGTTGACGGGCCAGCAGAGGGACGCGCGCCTCCAATCCCTCATCGTCGAAGAGCGTCCGGCCCGCCAGATGTGTCATAAGGAGCGATGGATACTCGCAATGCGCGGTGGTCGGATCAACCGCGACCAGTCCAGGAGTCGGCACGCCGGTCCCCAGGAGCAGGGTCAGGGCGCCAGTCTCCCTGTTCAGCCAGTCCTCGGCGTTCTCCACGTTGACGAAGGTCCGCAGCACCAGGTCACGGGTGCCTCCGTCCCGCGTGCCGATGGTCAGCCTCCGCATCTCGGCAGTGATGCCGCCGTGCAGCGCCTCGGTTTTGACGATCCGTTCGCCGACCTCCAGGTGCCGGCTCACCCAAGCCAGGGTCAACGGTTCGACACTCGCCGCCTCATCGTGGTTGGTCACCGTTCCACCTCGTCTTCCGGACGGCGGCACGCGCAAAAGCTTTCGCTGGAGGCGATGGCAACGCTGCTCTGCTCCTCTCACAGCTGCCGCAGACACCGTTCAGGTGCCTGCATCGAGCCGCACGGCCTGGCCCTGGCCGAGCGGGAAGAAAGGGCGTCTGCCGCCATCGCCTCGAACGAAATCCTTCGGAGGCTGGACCAAGACCTTCACCGACCCCAGGTGTAGGCGTACGGCTCAATATGCACAGCCAGGTACAGATGAACGTGCGCAGCTACCCAAGCCACCAAGCCGGGTGCGGGGCTGTTTCAGCACTGTCAGTGGGGCAGGGCATGATCCGGTGGATGCGCTACACGACGTGGACTTCAGATCGCATGTTCGTCTCCTATGGGCAGTACTACCTCCAGGGCGACGACTTCCTCAGCGAGTACGACGACACCGATACGGTCGGGCGGATCTTCGCGGGAAACAGCCTGGCAGCCGGGGGCCCAGAACACCTCACGGTGCTCGCGGGCACGCACACCGGCTGGATACGCCTGACCACCCAGCACTGCGCGGATGAACCACTTCTGCCGGGGCAGGAGTGGGAGACCGTAGTGGACGTGAGCATCTGCAGCACGAGTGGCATCCTGCGGCTGTTCCGGTGGGGCGGGGATGTCGAGGAGGATGCCGGGAACTTCGCCACGGCCGGGGCGGGCTGGTACCGCGTCCGCGTACAGGCACGCGGACGCGATGAAGGCGATGCACACGAAGGCGACACCCCCGTGGAAGAGCACTTCCTGAGCGTCTGGCCGGCACCACCGCGACCCGACACCGTCCACCGCGCAAACGACACCTTCGCCCGCACGCACTACGACCCCACCCGGCCTCCAGGCCAGCCCATTCAGCCCTGAGCACGTTCACCTGTACTCCGTGGAGCAACTGAAGGTGTACGCCGACACCAGGCTCTGCGCGGTCGCCGTCGACCGGCTCACCTTTGGCGGCAACATTGTCGAGACCGGTACCGATTCATACCGCCTCCCGCATGCCAAGAACCAGCAGGTCGGCGGCTGACCGCGTCTCTGCGATCACTCACGCGGGTGCCCTACCTGTCCGAACCCACGCCGATACGGGCCAACACCTGGTCGGCCAACTCCGGCGGAGTCAGCTCTCCGTCCAGGAACACCGTGTCGCCGGGCAGAGTGTCGACCGCGGCCATGCACGGTTCGATCCTGTCCTTGGCCCAGCGTCGGACCCGCTCCTCCCGCTCGGGATCATCAGGGAAGAAGATTCGTCCGTCGATCCGCTTCTCCAAGACCTCTCGAGGGACCTTGAGGAAGAAGTGGTGAAGGTCGATTCCCGCGTTCTTCAACACACCGAAAATCTCATCGACATAGACGGAGTTGACCACGGTCATGGGGACCAGGACCGGGCGGTGGTACTCCTCGATCAGCCCTACCGCCAGGTCGGCAACCTGCCGCCGCCACAACCGGAGATCCTGGAAGTCGCCAGTCGGCACCTCCACGATCTCCCGCAGCACGAAGCCGACCATCTCCGGGTCATAGACCAGCACCTCGGGCCAACGAGGACGCAACTCGTCCACCAGCGTCGTCTTCCCGCTGCCGAACGCACCGTTCACCCAGATGATCAACGCGATCCTCCCCACCCCGTTGCCAGGCCCGCGCGTCGAACCCGGCGTGTTGGATCAGCATGCCGCGCGACCTGAGTGGGGCCAAGTTCCATTGTCAGATCAAGCCGGGTGGTTCGCTGAGTGGGGCCGAATCCCGCTGGCAGCGGAGCTGGTTCACGTTGCCGAAGCCAACGGGCCCGCAGAGCAGGCTCTGACCCGCCCTTGGCCGCCAACTCGCTTCCCTGGACACCGCCGAAGCCCAGGCGGCCGAGTGACCGCCGGGCATCTGCCCGCGGAAAACGAAGGGAAGAGCACGCCATGTCTGACAACGGCTGGCACGGTGAGCCGAGCGGTCGGTGGATGATGAGGCAGCAGGAGCAATGCTCATGACTTGTGGATCGGCCTAGGGTTGGACGCGAAGGGCGAACCTTCCCGAGTGATCGATTTCTGGTCATCGAGTAGGCCCGCGTAGCAGCGTGGGTGGGCAAGGCGCGCCTGTGCTCAGAGTGGTGAATGCCGACGGTTCCACCGAGACCGGCGCCCTGATCGACGACATCGTCCGCGAGGGCGCGAGGCGGATGCCGACCGTTGCGCTGGAGGCCGAAGTCAGCGCATACGCAGCGGAGTTGGGCGACCAGCGCGACGAGGGTGGTCGACGGCTGGTGGTCCGCAATGGCTACCGTCGCGAACGCGCGGTGACCACGGCCGCCGGACCGGTCAAGGTGAAGGCGCCGCGGGTCAACGGCCGACGGGTCGACGACCGACGGGTCGACGAGGCGACCGGCGAGCGCAAGCGATTCTCCTCGAAGATCCTGCCTCCCTGGTGTCGCAAGTCGCCGAAGGTCTCCAAGGTGCTGCCGCTGCTCTACCTCTCTACCTCCAAGGCCTGTCCTCGGGGGATTTCGTGCCCGCGCTGGAGCGCTGGCGTGCGGTCACCGCACCCCACCTCGTCGCCCTCGTCCGGCCGGCGTCCGCTTCGAGAACGGTCACCTCGTAGAACGCCCCGAGGAGCCCGCCGCAGCGTGACACACCTCAACCGACGTACAACTCCTGACAATTGCTCACGAAACCAGCCCCGGTGGCGCTACGCTGCTGTGCCGTGCAGGAGACGCGTCTCGACACTGCTCGGATCCGGGCGGCTCGCCGGGTGATCGACCCGGTCTTTCTCGACACTCCGCTGTACCGCTGCGAGGCGCTGGAGCCCGGCCTCGGGTGCACGGTGAGCATCAAGCTCGAAACGGCGAACCCGGTCCGCAGCTTCAAGGCCCGCGGCACCGAGGTAGTCGCGAGTCTGCTGGCCGACAATGCCTCGCGAGCCGCGGTGTGCGCGAGCGCGGGCAACCTTGGCCAAGCCCTCGCATGGTCCGGTCGCGGCCGGGGGCTCGACGTCACCGTCGTGGCATCCCGCTTTGCGACTCGGGCCAAGCTTGATCGCATCCGCGCCTTGGGCGCCGGGTTGGAGCTGGTGGACGGCGACCACGAGATGGCTCGCGAGCGGGCGGCGGCCATCGCACGGTACGACGGCATCCGGCTGGTCGAAGACAGCCTGGACATCGAGACCTGCGAGGGCGCGGCGACCATCGGCCTGGAACTGGTGGCCGCCGCGACGTCGTTCGACACCGTCCTGATTGCTCTCGGCGGTGGGGCGCTGGCCACCGGTGTGGGCCATGTGGTGAAGGCAATGGCACCCGAAGTCGAGGTGATCTGCGTCCAGCCGCTGGGCGCACCGGCGCTGACACACTCGTGGCGCAGGCGGCGTGTCGTCACCACCGACTCGACCGACACCATCGCTGACGGCGTCGCCGGCCGACGTCCCATCCCGGCCGTCCTGGACGACCTCCTCCTGGTCGCTGACGACGCCGTCCTGGTGCAGGAGGCGTCGATCATCGCCGGTATGCGGATGCTCCTCGACCACGCCGGCCTCATCGTCGAGCCTTCGGGCGCGCTCGGCATCGCGGCGATCCTCGAAGACCGTGACCGCTTCGCCGGCCGACACGTCGTCACCATCGTGTGCGGCAGCAACGTCGACGTAGACGCCTACCACCGCTGGGTCGGCGCGGCTCCCATCCACAGGTCTTGACAACTGCTCAGGCAGCAGGCGAGTTGAGGGTAGCTGGTTGTGAGTGAGTGGACTGGTCTAGCACTGTGGCAGGGGGATACTGGCCTGTATGACGGACTGGCTCATACTCGCGGGCTATCTGGTGATCGCGTTGACGGCCGTGTCGCTTGACGGCATTGCGCGCGCCAATACCGAAGACGCCCGGCTGGAGGCGTTCGTGGCCGAGGACCGGCACAGCGCGTTCGTCGAACCGGCTGCCGTGGAACGACTCGGTCCACTGGAGCTGGGCTGGCTGAGCTTGGGGGGTGCCACGTGGGCGAAGAAGGGGGCAGTGGCCAGGCTGGTGGCCGATGGGGTGCTGCACCGTACGTCGCCCGATGGACCCAGCCCACAGCGTTGGGTCGCTCGCGGCCCGTTGCCCGAAGGCGCTGACGAGTTCGAGCGCGAACTGTGGGCCGCGGCTGCACCGCAGCCCGTGTCCGGCTCGGCCCTCCGCCCGGCCGACGGGGAGGGCCACTACTTGTGGGCCCTGCCGGACGCCTACCGCCTTATGGATGAGGCAGAGGCGCGGCTGATCAGTGAAGGCTATGGGCGGCAACGAGGAGAGCTTGTTCCCGGCGGCGGGCAGCGGCACCGGGGCTGGTGGTCGACGGCGGCCGCAGCGGTAGTGGTGCCGGTGGCGACCGTACTGGTCCTCGACCAGTCCTGGGTCCGAGCCGTACTGGCGTTCCTCATCAGCGCGTTGACGCTGGCGGCGGCGTCGGCTCCGGGCGACCGGATCCTTCCGCGAAGGCTGCCCGCCAGAACCGCCAAAGGGGAGCTGGCGCTCCACCTGGCGCGTGAACGGTACGCGGATCTCAATCCGGCGACGCGGCCAGCGTCGGAGGCGTACGACCCGCGCACGGTGGCCATGGCGGTCGCGCTCTTCGGCTCCGCGGTGCTCGAACGCATCGACGACAGGATCCACGCCGACTGGGACAAGCCGACGGTCCATCTCGACGGCCCCGGAGGAGACTGACCGGGTCTTTGCGGCATCGGTGACGCGGTGTTCTTCGCCGTCATCTGAAAAGGCTGCCGAGGGTTCCTGGCCCGTACCGCCCTCAATTCCAGCTCCCTTTCGACACCCGGCCCCGAAGATTCCTCATCCGCACCGGCCTCGCCGAGGATCTCGGTCACCGTCTCCCAGGCGATCTCCAGCCGGGACAGCCGGGACAGCCGGGACAGCCGGGACAGCCGGGACAGCCGAGACAGCCGGTCCTCCGCCCGCGCCACCGCCCGGTCAACCGCGTGATCTCACCGCGGAGTTCCCCCGCCACGGCCCGGGCTGCCGCCTCGCATCAGTGCACCTCGCCCCCGGTGCCGTATCACGACGTGCGATCACGGGCACGATGGCGCGGGCGCGGACCTGGTCGCGGTAGACGTCGTGGTCGCAGCCGCGGTCGGCGAAGAGTGAGTCGGGTATGCGGCGCGGACGCGCCCGGACGCGGACCGGCCCGATTGTGTGGAGCAGAGGCAGCATCTGCGTGACGTCGTTGCGGTTGCCGCCGGACAGCAGGACCGCGAGCGGAGTGCCGTGGCCGACAGTGACCAGGTGAAGTTTCGAGTAGGCCCGACCCGTCCGAACCCATCTGCGGTTCCTGAGCTGAATCGGCAGCTCACAGCCTTGATCACCGTCAAGGCAGATGAGGATACGGAGGGAGAGAGCAGAAGTGCGCCGATGGCCACGCCCGCCCCCGAGTCACCGTCCGTCGATCCGGCCATGACGGTCGAAGGCGCGGCGGCGTTCAGCGCGGAATCACCCAGCCCGGCGCCCAGGTCCCGGCGGCGTCGTGGCCGGCCGCTGTGGCGGCGAGGTGGGCGCGGAGGGTGGGCAGCGCTGGGTGGGGGTTGTCGCGGTGCCAGAGGAGCGAGTGCGGGTAGACGGGCGTCGGGTCGGTCACCGGGATGCGGCGCAGGCCGTGGCCGGCGGGCCAGACGAGGCGGGTCTGCCCACCCATGAAGGTGGCCAGGGCCGGGGTGTCGGCGATGGTGTCGAGGAGTGCGTCGGAACCGAAGTTGGGGCCGGTCGCCTCGATGGTGAGGCCGAACTCGGCGACGAGGTCGTCGTAGTAGGCGGCCCACTCGGTACCGGGGACGATGCCCGGCATCCAGATCCGGTGTCCGGCGAGCTGAGCAACAGTCACCGACCGGGCGCCCGCCAGCGCGTGGGCGGGGCCGGTGAGGAGCTGGAGCGGCTCGTCGACCACCCGAACGGACTCGAGGTCCTCGGGAAGGGGCCGACCGGGCGCGGCGACGGCGCGGAAGGACGCGTCGATCGCACCGGACCGGATGGCGGCGACGGCCGTCTCGATGTCGAACAGCATCACCACGTCGAGGTCGATCTCGGGGTGCGCGCGGTGGAAGCCGCGCAGCAGGCCCGCCGCCGCGCCACGCGAGGCGATCACGTCGACGCGCAGCGGACGGCGGCCGGTGCGCACGGAGGTGACCGCGCGCTCGGCGACGCGCAGCAGCTCGCGCGCGTGGGGCAGGAACGCCTGCCCGTCGATGGTGAGCTCGGCGCCGCGCGCGGTACGGGTGAACAGCCGCACGCCGAGGTTGCGCTCCAGCGCGGCGATGCGCTTGGAGACAGCCTGCTGGGTCACCGCCAGCTCGGCGGCGGCCTCCTGGAACTGCCCCGCATCGGCGGCGGCGACAAAGGTCCGGACGGTGTCGAGATCCATGCCGACAGCCTATGGGTACAACCGTTGGTTGTGGCTGGAGGTGCCGTGGTTGTTTGATCCCAGGGTGTGGTGGTCGCTTTGATGCTTCCGATCGCGGATCGGTTGTGCGGGTGAGTGGCGAGGGGTGGCGGGAATGAAGAGCGGGGACCGGCTGGGACATCTGCTCGGACCACGGCTGGGGCGGAGGTTCGGGTGGTTGTGGGGAGCGTACGGGACCAGCGCGCTCGGCACGTGGCTCGCCTTCGGGGCGTTCCCGCTGATCGCCATCCGGGTGCTGCACGCCGGACCCGCCGAGGTCTCCGCGCTCTCGTCCGTGGGGGCTGCGGTGGGCGCGGCCGTGGCCGTGCCGCTCGGCCCGTGGGTGGAGTTCCGCCGCAAGCGGCCGGTGCTGATCGCGATGGACCTGGTGCGGTTCGGGGCACTGCTGACGATCCCCGCCGCGTTCGTGCTCGGCGTGCTCACCTTCCTTCAGCTCCTGCTGGTCTCGGTCGTCGTCGCGGCGGCCGACATCTCCTTCCGCGCCGCCTCCGGCGCGTACCTGAAGACGCTGTTGCCGGCCGAGGACCTGCTCGTCGCCAACGCCCGGTTCGAGTCCACGGCCTGGACGACCACGATCATCGGGCCGCCGCTGGGCGGCGCCGCGATCGGGCTCCTCGGTCCGGTGGCGACGGTGGCGGCCGACGCGGTGAGCTATCTGCTCTCGGCCCTGGGCATCCGTGCGACGGGCGGGCACGAGCCGCTGCCCGAACGTCGGGAGGTCGCGCGCATGCGGGCCGGGGATCTGCTCGACGGGTGGCGGTACATCCTCGCCGATGAGACGCTGCGTCCGCTGTTGTTCAACACCGCGTTGTTCAACGGTCTGGTGATGGCCTCCCAGCCGCTGCTGGCCGTCCTGATGCTCGGCCAACTCGGGTTCGCACCGTGGCAGTACGGCCTTGCCTTCGCCGCGCCCTCAATCGGTGGACTGTTCGGTTCACGGCTGGCCCGACCGCTCGTCACCCGGTTCGGGCAGCACCAGGTCCTGGTCGTGGTCGGGGCGCTGCGCGCGATCTGGCCCGTCGGCCTGGCCTTCCTGGGGCCGGGCACCGGAGGGCTGCTGCTGGTGATGGGCGTCGAGCTCGGGCTCATCTTCTGCTGCGGGGTCTTCAACCCTGTCTACGCCACCTACCGCCTCGAGCGCACCGCGACCGACCGGGTCGCCCGCACGCTGTCCGCCTGGACGGTGACGACCAAGGCCTCGACCGCGCTCCTGACGGCCGTCTGGGGCGTGCTGGGCGTCCTGGTCGGCCCGCGTACGGCCATCGGCCTGGCCGGTGTGCTCCTGCTGGCGACCCCGCTGCTGCGTCCCCGTCGCGCGGCAGCGTCTCTCGCCGAGCCGGAGCCGACATCGAACCGCGCCTGACGGCCCGCCACCGCCGCTACACGCGGATACCCGCTGCTGGAGTGGATCCGCCAGGCCGAGCAGGACGCTCCGAAGCCGATGCAGGGCTTCGCCGGTTTCCTCCGCCAGGACCTCGACGCCGTCACCGCCGGCCTTACCCGACCGTGGAGTTCCGGCGTCGTCGAAGGTCACGTGAACCGGGTGAAAACCCTCAAGCGAGCCGTGTATGGCCGAGCCTCGTTCGAACTCCTCCGCACTCGCATTCTCACTCAGCCGTCGGTGCCCCTTCAGCGGGCCTCTGGTAGTGAGGAAGGTAGTGTTGTTCGTGCAGGAGAGCCGCCGCCTGGAGGTCATTGGTGACCATGACCTGAGCCAACCTGCCCGCGACTGCGATCACGTGGCTCCATGCTGGAGCATCTAGATAGACCTCGTCCGGGGCATCGCGACCTACCTCTTCCTGCACAGTCGAGTAGACCGCGCCCAGCTTTTTCATGAGCGCGACTTCCTCCTCGGTCCGCAGGCTCTTGCCCAGCCACGGCGCGGGATCGTCTGCGTTGCAGAAGTCGTCGAACAGCACGGTGACCACGTAGTCCAGGTCCTCGAACTCCTCCGGCCGCAGCCAGACATCGCGCTGCCACGAGGGACTCGCAAGAGCGAGAACCGCTGGCACAACATGAAGTCGGAAGACCGGCAACTCAATACCGTGATCTGTCACGTCGCGAGCCTACTGGCAGGGGGAGGGGCAGCGCCCACTTGTCAATGCACCTGATCACGAGGACGCGGGCAGAGCCAGATTCGGATATCGCCATCACTGAGAAGCCGCGTGAAGCTCGGCGAGCAGGACCTTGTGCCGTCGCCGCCACATGCCGACCTCGTTCCAGTCCCGCAGCCGGCGCCGGCAGGTCATGCCCGAGCCGAAGCCGAGTTCCTTGGGCTGGTACACCCACTGGATGCCGGTGTGCAGTACGTACAAGATCCCGCACGGCACCTCTCGGTCCGGCAGCGGCATCCACGGCGTTGTCCGTGTACCGGACCGAACGCCCAACTACCAGCCCAGCACCCGACCGTCAGGGCCGATCCATCTCGATGTGTCGGCTCTTGCCAGAGCCTGTGATTGCATCCCCGGAATTGTGCTGTGACTGCCAACCGTGGATCAGTAGGTCGAACACTGTCTCCACCGTCGAGCGTGGATCGTGTCGGCCCTTGGCCAAGGTCGGGACTTCCAGGACGAACCGTGCGAGTGCCGAGCATGCGAGATCATCCGCTTCTCGGCCGAGTTCCTCCGCGATTACGGCGCTGAGGGTGCCCGCGTGCCGCATCCACATGCGCTCGGCGTACTCGCGGAGCGCGGGTGTCTGGTCCACCAGTGCGGTGAGTTGATGCAGACGTGGATCTGACGCGATCGGCACCCAGGACTTCAGCGCGTGGGCGCGGAGCGCCTCGACCACGCCCTGGTCCTTGGGCCGTTCGCGGACGGCGGCGGTCAGCGCTGCCTCAACTTCCTCCTCGCGGTCGAAGACCAGTGCCTCTTTGCTCGGGAAGTGCGCGAAGAGGGTCGTCGTCGATACGTCGGCTCTTTCGGCGATGTCGCGGACGCTGGCTTGTTCAAAGCCGTGTTCCAGGAAGAGTTCCAGGGCGGCGTCGGCAATGGCCTGCCTCGTTGCGGCCTTCTTGCGCTCGCGACGGCCAACGGTCGGGAAGTCGGGCATGGCGTCACTGTACCTCACAACTGGAATGAAGCAGAAACTGTAACGGTTGCACTTATGGACTCGTTTCTGCTTTGGTGGTCTCCGCAGGGGTTGCCGCACCCCGGTAGGAGTCGCGGCGCCGGTCATCGCCGCGCCGCGGCGTCACCCGGAACCCCACCGACGAAAGGAATCCACCATGGACTCTCCGACGCCCGCGAACGCGCGGATCAGCATCATCGGTGCCGGCCCGGGAGGCCTCACATGCGCCCGCATCCTGCAGCAGCACGGCATTCCGGTGACGGTGTACGACCGTGATTCAGAAGTGAACTCCCGCAATCAGGGAGGCTCACTCGACCTGCACAAGGAAGACGGCCAGCTCGCACTCCGTGAAGCGGGACTACTGGAGGAGTTCTTCGCCCTCGCCAGGCTCGAGAGCCAGGAAATGCGCCGCATGGACCCTGCTGGGCGCGTCCTCGCCCACCATCTGCCGGGCGAGGGCGAAACGGTCAGTCCCGAAATCGACCGCGGACAGCTCCGCGATCTCCTGCTGCGCTCACTCGCTGCCGGGACGGTTCAGTGGGGACGCACTCTCGAATCAGTGGGCGGACCGGCTGACGGGCCGCGAACGCTGACGTTCACCGATGGGACGGCCGTTGAAGCGGATCTCGTGATCGGTGCGGACGGCGCCTCCTCCCGCGTCCGCACTGCCGTGTCGCCCGCGACACCGTGCTACACCGGGGTCAGCTTCCTCGAGGCATGGTTCGACGACATGGAGACCGCGCACCCCGAGCTTTCCGAACTGGTCGGGAAGGGCAGCGCCCACGTCGCCGACGGAGAGCGCGGCCTCTTCGCGCAGCGCAACAGCGGCAGCCACATGCGCGTCTACATCATGCAGCGCGTCCCCGTGGACTGGATCACGGCGAACGGGCTTCGCCCCGAGGACACCGAGGGCATCCGCGCGCATCTGCTGAGCGAGTACGCGGCCTGGTCACCGCAGACACTCCGGATGATCACCGACAACGACGGCCCCTACGTCGATCGTCCGCTCTTCGCTCTGCCGGTGCCGCACACATGGGAGCACTCGCCCAGCGTGACACTCCTGGGAGACGCAGCACACCTCATGCCACCGCTCGGCGTCGGCGTCAACCTCGCCATGCTCGACGCCGGTGAACTCGCGCTCGCACTCGTGCAGTCCTCCACGATCGACGACGCTGTACGCAGCTACGAGAAGTCGATGCTCCCGCGCTCGGCCGACATGGCCCAGATGCTCGAAGGCGGCGCTGAGCATCTTCTGTCCGTGCCCGACCCCGACGAGACCGCGCGGTTCGGTCAGGCCCAGCCCTGACATCGCGCACGGCGACCGAGACCGCGTGACGGGTCGCGCGGACGCGGACGCAGACGCGGACGCGGAGGCAGGCGCAGAGGTACTGCACGAGTGGCTCTCCCGCGCCCGCAGCGAGTCGACACACCGAATAGCGTCCCCGGACCAGGCGACGACGATCCCCGATGCGACAACTCGTTCATGCGAGTTGCAACGGATGCGCTCCGGGGACATGCCGTCATGGACCGGGAGCTGTACCTCCCGCGCTCCTGGACGTGGGGCCCCCCAGCCGGCCGGGTCGGGGGGGGGGGCGGGGGGCAGTCCTTCTTTTACGAACCCCACCATTCTGGGATTGTGTTATAAAAATTAAAA
>NZ_JBHVST010000110.1:0-36512 GCF_042885015.1 Streptomyces sp. NPDC058086
GAGCTGGATCGCTCCGGGCCACCGCCCTGCGTACAAGACCTGCCGTCAGCTGCCGGTCGGCTGCGTCAGGTCGTAGAAGGTGGCCGAACCGACCGTCACCTTCTTGAAGTTGGCCGTGACCCACGAGCTGATCTGGGAGGAGGTGGAGGTGGTGGAGGAGGAGTTGCCGCCGCCCATGCCACCGCCCATGCTGCCGCCCGAGATGAAGTAGTGGATCTTGCCGTCCGTCACGTACTTCTTGAACTGGGCCAGCGTCGGGGACGGGTCGGTGCCGTTGAAGCCGCCGATCGCCATCACCGGCTTGCCGGTGGCGAGCTGGTAGCTCGCGGAGTTCTGGGAACCGATGGCCGCGGCCGCCCAGGTGTAGTCGCCCGCGTTGGTCTCCAGCAGCTTCTTGGCCGCGGAGCTGACGGTCGCGCCGTTGAGCAGACCGCCCACGCCGCCACCGCCCATGCCGCCCTCGCCCGTCGCGCCACCGCCGGGCATGCCGCCCTGCTGGTTCTGGCCCTGGGTATTGCCGTTGCCCTGCTGGTTCTGACCGGGGAAGCCGCCGGTGCCACCGGTACCGCCCGTCGGGGGCTGGCCCATGCCGCCGCCCTGCTGGGTAGTGCCGTTACCGCCCTGCTGGTTCTGGCCCTGAGTGTTGCCGCCACCGGGGAAGCCGCCCCGCATGCCACCGCCGCCACCGGGACCACCCCGGCCGCCCATCATGCTGGCGCCCGCCGGACCGGCCGTGACGATCGAACCGGTGTGCCCGGTGTTCACCGTGGACAGCGTGTACGCCGTCGGGCCCGCGACCGAGGCCACAAAGCTCAGCCCGACCGCCGCGAGGGCCAGTTGACGGCCCAGCCTGGCCGCGAAGATCAGGCCGAGCGCGCCGACGAGACCGCCGATGAGGACCAGCCACTTCAGCCACGGCAGGTAGGTGGGGGTGCGGTTGAGGAGGACGTATCCCCAGGCGGCGCTCGCAGTGACCGCGCCGGCGAGGGTGAGCGAGGCCCAGATCTTGCTCCGCTCCTCCCACAGCACCGTCGCGCCCATGCCGACGACAGCCGCGATGTAGGGGGCCAGGGCCACCGTGTAGTACTGGTGGAAGATGCCGGCCATGTAGCTGAAGATGATCGCCGTCATCAGCAACGCGCCGCCCCAGGCGAGGAACGAGCTGCGCGTCAGGTCGGTCCTCTTGGCCTTGCGGGTGAGCACGATCCCCGCGACGAACAGGATCAGCGCGGCGGGCAGCAGCCACGAGATCTGGCTGCCGATCTCCGAGTTGAACATCCGGTTCCAGCCGGTCTCGCCCCACTGGCCGGTGCCACCGCCACCGCCACCGCCACCGACACTGCCGGTCTCGTCGCCGTTGATGCGGCCGAGGCCGTTGTAGCCGAAGGTCAGCTCGAGGAAGGAGTTGTTCTGCGAGCCGCCGATGTACGGGCGGGAGGACGCGGGCCACAGCTCCACGATCGCCACCCACCAGCCGCCGGCGACGACCATCGCCACCGCCGAAAGACCCAGCTGGGCGAACCGCTTCCTGAGCTGCACCGGCGCGCAGACCGCGTACACGACCGCGAGCGGCGGCAGGATCAGGAAGGCCTGCAGGGTCTTCGCGAGGAACGCGAAGCCGATCGCGACACCCGCCCAGACCAGCCACTTCGTCCGGCCGTCCTCCAGAGCGCGGACCACGCAGTAGATCGTGACGGTCATCAGCAGCGCGAGCATCGCGTCCGGGTTGTTGAACCGGAACATCAGCGCGGCGACGGGAGTGAGCGCGAGCACCGCGCCCGCGATCAGACCGGCCGCTGGGCTGAAGCGACGGCGCAGTGCCCCGTACAGGACGCCGACCGTGGCGACGCCCATCAGCACCTCGGGGACGAGGATCGCCCACGAGTTGAGACCGAAGATCCGTACCGACAGGGCCATCGGCCACAGCGAGGCCGGGGGCTTGTCGACGGTGATGGCGTTGGCCGAGTCGAGCGAGCCGAAGAAGAGCGACTTCCAGCTCTGGCTGCCGGCCTGGACGGCCGCGGAGTAGAAGGAGTTGGCGTACCCGGAGGCGCTCAGGTTGTAGAGGTAGAGCAGGCCGGTGGCGACGAGCAGGGCGAGGAAGGCGGGGCGTACCCAGCGCGGGTCCTCTGGCCGGCCGCGCCAGGCGCGTCGGAAGAACGGCTGCTTGGGGTCACCGGACCGGGGGGCCGCGGTGGGCGGCGCCACGGGCTCCTGCAGAGCCGTCGAACTCGGCGGCCCCCAGGAGAGCTCGGCGCCCCCGGAGGGGCTCGCGCCCCCCTGGTGGCTCGTATCGGACTGAGTCGTCATCGTGCGTCCCTCGTGTCCCTCGGGTCGTGATCGTGCGGGCGCACCGCTTGCAGCTGCATGGTTGCGTCCCCCCAGGTGCGGTCCGCGGCTTCACCGGCGCGGAACTCGTTGGTCTGGTTGTGGTCGTAGTTGATGTACGGAGCTTGGGGCGCCGTCGCGTTCGGGCGCTGGGGCAGCGGCGTGTGCGGGTGCTGCTGGTGCGAGTGCGGGTGCTGCTGGTGCGCCGCCGTCGTCGTGCCGTAGGTGGGCGAGGCCGGGTTGTGCGAGGCGACGACCGTCGAGGCCGCCGTGTCGTCACGCCGGTCCGGGAAGACCCAGGCGCGGAAGAGCAGGAACCGCAGCACGGTCGCCGCGAGGTTGGCGGCGATGAGCACCGCGAGTTCGGTGGAGTGCGCCGGGCTGCTCGTCGCCGCGTTCAGGGCGGCGAGCGAGCCGCTGGTGAGGGCGAGGCCGATACCGAAGACGACCAGGCCCTGCGCCTGGTGCCGAACCGCGCTGCCGCGGCCGCGGACGCCGAAGGTCAGACGGCGGTTGGCCGCGGTGTTGGCGACGGCCGAGACGAGCAGGGCGAGCGCGTTGGCGATCTGCGAGCCCGAGAACGAACGGAAGGCGCTGTACAGGAGCAGGTAGAAGAGGGTGGAGAGGGCGCCCACCACGCAGAAGCCGACGAGCTGGCGGGCCAGGCCCTTGGGTACGTCGGTCAGGTCGCGGTCGCGGGGATCGTCCCCGAAGGGGCGCGCGAGCCGGTCGAGCGGGAGCGAACCGGTGGCAAGGGCGCGCCCCACGCGCCACACGCCCTTCAGGTCGTCGGTCGCGGTCTTCGCGATGTGCACGGTCGAGTTCGGGTCGTCGACCCAGTCGACCGGCACCTCGTGGATGCGCAGTCCGGCGCGCTCGGCGAGCACCAGCATCTCGGTGTCGAAGAACCAGCCGGTGTCCTCGATCAGCGGCAGCAGTACCTGGGCGACATCGCGGCGGATCGCCTTGAAGCCGCACTGCGCGTCCGAGAAGCGGGCCTGCAGCGAGCCGCGCAGGATCAGGTTGTAGGTGCGGCTGATGAACTCCCGCTTGGCGCCGCGCACCACGCGCGAGCTGCGGGCGAGCCGGGAGCCGATCGCGAGGTCCGAGTGGCCCGAGATCAGCGGGGCCACCAGCGGGAGGAGGGCGTTGAGGTCGGTGGACAGGTCCACGTCCATGTAGGCGAGGATCGGAGCGTCCGAGGCCGACCACACGGTGCGCAGCGCGCGCCCGCGGCCCTTCTGCTCAAGCCGGAAGGACCTGACTTCCGGTATCTCCGACTCCAGCCGTGCGGCCACCTGAGGGGTGGTGTCCGTAGAGGCGTTGTCCGCGACCGTGATGCGGAACGCGTACGGGAAGGTGCGCTTGAGATGCTCGTGCAGTCTCACCACACACGGCTGGAGATCCTTCTCCTCGTTGTAAACGGGGATCACTACGTCCAGGACAGGCGTACCGGCGGACCCGGCCGGGAGGTGCTCCCGCGCCGGCAGGTTGCCGGGAGAAGAGTCGGTTCGCATGCGAACGACTCTCGTCAAACGCCCTGTTGCACCCATGTGGTGGCGCTGTGCTGTGCCTGTGAGAACAGTTGCGCCTTTGTTTCCACGAACGGATCGACGGCGATCGCGGGCAGATGAAGGGTGAACACGGTTCGTCCGGGCATGCTGTCCACGGTGACGGCACCGCCGTGCGCGGCCGCGACGGCCTGCACGATGGCCAGTCCCAGACCCGTCGAGCCGGAGGACCGGGAACGCGAGGAATCACCGCGTGCGAAGCGTTCGAAGACGCGCGGAAGCAGGTCGGGCGGGATGCCGGGCCCGTCGTCCTGGACGTCCACGCACAGCCACGGCCCGTGCCGGTGCACGCGTGCGGTGACGGTCGTACCGGGCGGGGTGTGCGTTCTGGCGTTCGCGAAGAGATTGACCATGACCTGTTGCAGCCGTGCGGCGTCCGCGAGGACGAGCGCGGGCTCCTCCGGCAGTTCAAGCCGCCAGTTGTGGTCGCGTCCGGCCGCCCGGGCGTCGCTCACGGCGTCGATGACGAGCGGTACGAGATCGGTCTGGTCGTACTGGAGCGGGCGTCCGGCGTCCAGCCGCGCGAGCAGCAGCAGGTCCTCCACCAGCCCGGTCATCCGGCTGGCCTCGGACTCGATCCGGCCGAGGGCGTGCCGGGTGTCGGGCCCGGTCTCCTCGCGGCCGCGTCTGGTCAGCTCGGCATAGCCCCGGATCGACGCCAGCGGTGTGCGCAGCTCATGACTCGCGTCCGCGACGAACTGCCGTACGCGCATCTCGCTCTGCTGGCGTGCGTGCAGGGCGCTGTGGATGTGGTCGAGCATGCGGTTGAGCGCGGCTCCGACCTGACCGACCTCGGTGTGCGGGTCGGCCTCGGACTCCGGAACCCGCTCGTAGAGGGTGACCTCGCCGGTGTGCAGGGGGAGCTCGGAGACGCGGGTGGCGGTGTTGGCGACTTTGCGGAGGGGGCGGGTGGCCACGCCCACGAGCACGTACCCGGCGATACCGGCGGCGACCAGGCCGGCGGCGGTGACGCTGATCTCGACGAGGATGAGGGTGTCGATGTTGTCATCGACGTCCTTGGTGGGCAGCGCGATGTAGAAGGCGTCGCTGTTGTCCCGGCTCGCCACGTACTTCACGAGGTAGTTCCCGAACCCCGGGATCTCCACGCTGTGGGACTTGTTGTCCTTCGGTACGGCCTCCAGCACCTTCTTCTGCACCGCGGTGAGATTGCCGGCGAACATCCTCTTGAAGAATCCGTCGTTGTCGTTCTGCTGCTTGGCGACGGCGGCGGAGGTGATCGAGCCGTTCTTCACGTACGCGGCGACGGTCTTGGGCTGTGTCGGGCCCTTGGTCAGGAGGTTGTCGACCTTCTCGCTCGGTGTGGCGGTGTCCGCCGAGGAGGAGTCCGGCGCCCCCGGAGCCGCACCGGGGCTCGCGCCGCCCGGAGCCTGCTGCATATGACCGACCGCTCGCATGGCGATGTCGGTCACCTTGACGTCCAGCTGCTGATACAGGTGGTCGCGCAGGGCCAGCGTGGTCACGGTGCCGATCACCGCACACACCACAGCGATCAGCGACACGGACGCGACGACGAGCCGCGTCCGCAGCGTGCGCGGCTGTCGTCCTCGCCCCTGCTTACGCGGCCGTCGTCGCCCGCTCATGACGCCGCGGGCTTGATCAGGTAACCGGCCCCACGCCTGGTGTGGATCATCGGCTCACGCCCGGCGTCGATCTTGCGGCGCAGGTAGGAGATGTAGAGCTCGACGACATTGGCCTGGCCGCCGAAGTCGTACGACCACACGCGGTCGAGTATCTGTGCCTTGCTGAGTACACGCCGGGGATTACGCATCAGGAACCGCAGGAGTTCGAACTCCGTCGCGGTGAGGTGAATGTTCTCCCCGGCACGCGAGACCTCGTGGCTGTCCTCGTCGAGGGTGAGGTCGCCGACGACGAGCACGGAGTCGGATCGCCGGTCGGCGGCACCGGAACGGCGGATCAGTCCGCGCAGCCGGGCCACGACCTCTTCGAGGCTGAAGGGCTTGGTGACGTAGTCGTCGCCGCCGGCCGTCAGCCCCGCGATGCGGTCCTCGACGGCGTCCTTGGCCGTGAGGAAGAGGACGGGCACGTCGGGCAGATCGCGGCGCAGGCGCCCCAGGACCGCGAGGCCGTCCATGTCCGGCAGCATCATGTCGAGGACAACGGCGTCGGGCCGAAACTCGCGCGCGGTCTGCACCGCACCCTGTCCGTCACCCGCGCTGCGGATCTGCCAGCCTTCGTAGCGAAGGGCCATGGAGAGCAGCTCGGTGATCGACAGCTCGTCGTCCACTACCAGCACTCGGACGGGGCTCCCGTCCGGCCTCAGCAGTTCGGTGCGCCCCTGGGGCGAGGTCGTGGTCATAGCGGACACCTTGTCGGGGTCCTCTGAGAGCACGCTTTCGGGAACCTGTGATTTCCCTGAGAAACACACAGGTGCCTCTCAGGGAACTCCTGGGAAGATCACGAAGTCCCCAACGGCTGTTCCTGGGCGTCCCGTTCAGGGACTGATCAGCCGTCCCGCTCAGGAACCGATCATGAAGAGACGCGCACCGTTCTCGTAGCAGACCGCCCTCAGCCAGTCGTCCCCGAGCCCGAGGCGTTCGAGGGCGTGCAACTGGTGGACGTACGGATAGGGGATGTTCGGGAAGTCGGTCCCCAGCAGGACCCGTTCACCGAGGGCGGCGAGCCGGGTCCTGGCCTCCCGCGGAAACGGTGCGAACCGCTCGCTGAAGTCCGTGAACGCCATCGTCGTGTCCAGCCGCACCTCCCCGTAGCGCTCCGCGAGGGCGAGGAAGTCCTCGTACTCGGGCATCCCCATGTGCGCCACGATCAGCCGCAGCCGGGGATGCCGGGCGAGGACACGGGCGACCGGCTCGGGCCCGGTGTGCTTGCCGGGCGCGGGGCCGGACCCGCAGTGGATCACGACGGGGACCCCGGCCTCGGCGAGCAGCCCCCAGGTGGAGTCGAGGAGTTGATCACTCGGGTCGTACGCCCCCACCTGGACGTGCGCCTTGAAGACGCGAGCCCCTTGCTCCAGGGCCTCCCGCACGTACCCCTCGACGCCCGGCTCGGGGAACAGGGTCGCGGTGTGCAGGCAGTCGGGCGTCCGGCGGGCGAAGTCGACGGCCCAGGAGTTGAGCCACCGCGCCATGCCGGCCTTGTGCGGGTAGAGCATCGCGGTGAAGGCCCGTACCCCGAACTCCCTTATCACCGCGAGCCGTTCGCTCTCCTCGGCGCGGTAGGTGATGGGCCACTCGACGCCGCCGGTCAGCGGCCCGAGCGCGTCGAAGTAGTCCCACACCTTGCGCAGGACGCGCTCGGGCATGAAGTGCGTGTGGACATCGACGAGCCCCGGAAGCCCCAGCCGCTCCCAGAACCGCCGTACGTCCTCCCCGCCGGACCCGCCCTCCCCGTCAGACCTGTCAGACCTGTCAGACCCGTCAGACCCGTCGGCCGCGCGCACGCTCGCTCCTGCCACTCCGCCCTACCTCCTTGCTCCGCCCGGTCCCCGTGCCCTGCTCGATCCCCGTGTCTTACTCGGTCCCCGTGCCCTGCTCGGGCCCGATGCCCTGCTCAGTCCCCGGAGTCCGCTCGAACTCATGGCTCCGCTCGACCTTGGCGATGTGCAGCGTGTAGCGCTCGTACCATTCGGCGCGGCCTCGCCGCTGTGCCGCGCGGTGCTCGGCGTGCCCGCTCCACTGCCGGATCGCGTCCGCGTCCCGGAAGTACCCGACGGTGATCGCCAGCCCGCCCGGCGTGCGCGCGTAGTCCATGCCGAGGTAGCCCGGGATGTCCTTCACCAGCTCCTCCATACGCTCGTTGGTCTCTCCGTACCCTCTGTCGTCCTCGGTCCTGACGGAGGTGAACACGGCTGCGTAGTAGGGGGGTTCGTGGGCTGCGACAGGTGCAATGGAGTGATCGCTCATGGCAACCACTGTCGGGCCGGGTCTCCCCACCCGTCCAGGCCCTTTCCGAACGGGATCCAAGAGGGATCCAACTCTTGACCCTCGGCGAACGGCATCCGCGCGGGCACTCACGCTCGGGCACTCAGAAGAGTCCGTCCTGCTTCACACTCCTGTCTTCCCACTCCCTTACGGGAACCGTCAGCTGCTCACCCCTGACCGCGGTCAGCTCCCACCCGGTCATGAGCCGCGTATCGACCACTACGACCCCACGCCCGGTCGAAAGATGCAGATCGGGCCCGGCCGCGGCGACCAGCTCCCCGCTCACCACACCGCCCGCGACCAGCTCGCTCACGACACCGACGGCGGGCTGGAGCCCTTCGAGCCCGAACACCTCCGTGTGATCGACGGCCTGGAAGCGCGCCCGCTCCAGGGACTCGGGCCAGCCTTCGAGCTCCATGACCCGCGCGTGCAGCCCCCGGATCTCCTCCAGCCGCTCGCCCGCCCCCGGCAACGCGGCCCGCACCGCCCTCTTCTCGGCGTACGGGATCCGATCCGGCACCCCAAGCGCGGCCCGCAGCAGCTCCTCGGTCCGCCGCGCCGCCATCAACGGTCCCTGCCCCAGCCAGCTGAAGACGACGGCCCCCTGCTCCAGCAGCCGAGCCGGCCCGCGCGCGACTCCGGTGATCCCGACCTTGACCATGCCGGGCCCGAACCACGCGAGGTACACGCGGTACGGCCGCGGGTCGTCGGCCATCGTGTCGGCGGCCACGGAGTGCGCGCGGTCCAGCCGCGCGCACTCCTCACAACGGGCCCCCGCACTCCGCCCCGACACCACCGCCCGCACCGGACACGCGTTCCCCCGCGCGCCCACACACGTCCGTACGCCCTCGTCCACCACCCCAAAGGCCACCCGCTTCCCCCAGGACAGCGCGCTGCTCCGCCCGCCGCCCCACATCAGCACGGGGCCGTCGGCCGACCACCGCAGACCCGAACATCTCCACGTCTGTGCCATCACTCACGAGCGTAGGCGTTGCCACCGACAACGGGGCCGGGCGGCGATCAGGCTGCCCGGCGAGCGGGCAGCCGTTAGGTGGCGGACTCGGTCACGGGTTCACCACTCACAGGCTTACCGCCGACAGCCACGTCCGACCTGACCGCGGGTCGCCCACGCCCCGCCAGCCGGCACCCCAGACACCCGGGATGCCCCTCCCGCGCGCGCAGGTCCCTGACCCGCAGTCCCCACTCCGAGGCCGGCCGCCGCCCGGGCGGCTTGCCCCAACCGGCGAGGTGGAGCACCCAGGTGACCAGCACGCTCACGACCACGACCGCCAGCCCGCCCCATTCGCCGAGGGCGTTGTCGGCGCAGACCCCCAGCCCGATGCCCGCCACCCCCACGGTGGCGATCCCGAATCCGATCCAGCCCGCGAGGGTGTGCCCCTCGTCATGCTTGCTCACGTATTGCCTCCCTCTGTCCGAACAGCGGAGTTTCGTGACGTGAAGGACTAGAATCCCTCACAGGCTAAGAAATCTACTCCAGAAACATCTCACGTGCTAAGGGAAATGCACATGCAGCAGGGCACGCCGCGCCCACCCGCGACCCCGGCCCAGGCACTGAGCGCCATGGACCACCTCATCGCGACGGGCATGATCGGCCAGCAGGAGATGGCCCAGCGGCTGAACCTGAACGTCACCGACCTCACCTGCTTCGGCTTCGTCCTGGAGGCGGGTGACACCCTGCTCACGGCCGGCGACCTCGCGGAGCGGGCCCATGTCACGACGGGCGCCGTCACGGGGATCCTGAACCGCCTCGAACGCGCCGACTACGTCACCCGCCGTCCCGACCCCGACGACCGCCGCCGTGTCCGCGTGGCCGCGAACCCGGACGCGGTCGCCCGTGTCATGGCCCTCTACGAGCCGCACTACGCCCGCGTCACCGAACTCTTCTCCGACTACTCGCCCGCCGAAATCGCGGTCCTGTACGACTGGTTCACCCGTACGGGAAAGTTGATGAGCGAATACCTGGAGGAGCTGCGGAAGGGCGACTGAGCCTGCGCGCCTTCACCTAACGTGGGAAGGGCCCGAAGCCGCAAGTATGGGATGCGACTTCGGGCCCTTCTCCTTCGTCCGGCGCCCTCCAGCGTCCCCGGTATCCCCGGCGTCCTCCTAAGGCAGCACGTACACCGGCGCCCCGTCCGCCGCGCACCCGCTCTGCTTCATGCATCCGCGCTTGAGCAGCATCCGCACACTGTCGTGCACGCGCTCCACCGTCAGCCCGGTTCGCCCGGCGATGTCCTCCGGTCGGTACTGCGCCTTCCCCCGCACGAGCGCGGGCGCGAGATACGCCGCCACGGCGTGCACATCCGCGGTGACGACAAGATTCCTCGCCTGCCACCCCGCCAGCAGTTCCTGCGGAGTCATCACCGGCGGCTTCCCGCCCCCGCCGGCCGCCCCGATCCGCCCCGCGATCCGGTCCAACGACTCTGCCATGCGCCCCAGGGCCGCCGCCATCGCGTCCTGGCTCCGGGCAATCGCCTCCTGGCTGCGAGCGATCACCTCCTGACCCCGAAAGATCATTTCCTGACTGCGCGCCATCGCGTCCTGACTCCGGGCCATGGTGCTCCGGTCACCCTTCGACTCCCGCAACAGCTGATTCCTCTCAGCCATCAACTGCTCCCGTTGAGCCGCCAGCCGATTACCCTCGGCCATCAGGGCATTGCGCTCGGCCAGTATTTCGTTCCGCGCCGCCGCCCGCGCCGCGAACTCCTCGTCCGCCCGAATGTTCCGCTCCTCGAGCCGCACAATGGCATCGGCGACCTCCTGGGGCACGACATAGGCGACGCCACCGCCGGAGGCGGGCTGTACAGGGGCCGACTCGAGTTCGTAGCGGCCGTCGCGCTGGATGGTCACGACAACCTCGGCCACCCAGGCCTTGAAGGGCTCGCACTCGGGTTTGGTGCACCCGTTGACCAGTCTGACGAGCCCCTGCAGATTCACCATCTTCATCGACTTCTTGAGCCCGTGACCTGCAATCCTGCTCAATGCGTCTACTCCATAGACGCTTCGTGCAAGATCCTCGAGGCTCTGTTGGCAATCTTCCGCAACATGCCAGAGAAGGGCTTGGCGCGTGTTGGTGTAGCCAAGATCCTTGGCCACGTCCGCCGCCGGGAACCAGTGCTCCCCCTCAGCCAGCGTCAGCCTCCGCACCCGCGCCCCCGTCGCCGCGAACACGAAGTCGTTGACGTCGATCGCGTCCTGCTCGTACATCGAGCATCACCTCCATGCCGGAAAATAGGCGAGGAGTCATTCAACTCCCGTAGAAATCAATGACGTTCACTCGATAGGCGACAGCAGGATCGATTCCCCGCAAGCACCTCCACACCGGAAGCGCGCCACGGCGACGGCGTACGGGCCGGGGATTGTGCTCAGCCCGACGGCATCGGTCAAGTCCCGACTTCTCGCGTCACGTAATTCAGGGGCATGACCCGATTCACAGGACCGGGCCTAATGGACACATGCGACGCACGGCCGGAAACCCGTAAGTCGCAGACCATTTGTCAACCCACTGTCCCCCTCCCCCACTTCCACGGGATGTGAATTTCCATGACTCGCCGTTCCCATTTCCAGCGCCTTCTGCTGCTCGCCGCCTCGACCACCGTGATCGCCGGAGGCGCGGTGCTGCCCAGCAGCGCGATGGCCGCCACGGCGGCTCCGCACACGGCCGCCGTCACCACGGTCGCCTCCGATCATGACGGTCACCGTCAGCACGGCAGCCCCGCCTCCGACAAACAATGGGTGGATACCACCGACGCCAAGAGCGGCATCAAGTTCCGGCTCCCCGAAAAGCCCAGGGTCATGCAGTTCACCCAGGCCGTGGACGGAATGAACGGTCGCGTTTACAAGGTGAAGACCAATAACGGGGTCATCGTCTTCGCGGTCTTCGACCTGCCCGGCGCGAAGGGGGACCTCAACGACGGTCTTCGGGGCTTGGTGGACGGCTACAACGCGGCCGTCCGGTCCTCCAAGCACAAGCTCTCCAGCACCGACGTCCACAAGATCACGGTCCACGGCCAGCCGGCCCTCGACGCGCGTCTCTCAGCCCATGACGGCGCTTCGGGCTCCGCCCGCCTCATCGCCGGCGACGACCACTTCATCGAGATCATCTCTCTCAGCCCGAAGGGGAAGGAGAAGCCCATGAGTGAGACGTACCAGAAGCTCCTCGCGAGCGTCCGCAACCCGGACGCCCACACCACCCATGCCGACTGACGCCCACAAGACCGAACACACCGACGACGGCCGAAGCCGCAACCCCGTACTCCCCGAATGCCAGAGGCCCCGGAACCCTCCGGGGCCTCTGGACCGCCTACGCGACGTCTGCACACCTGGCCTCCGTTACCGCAGGCCCGCAGGTCGGCGGGGCTGGTGGCGCAGGTAGGGGGCGGGGGACTGCACGGTGAGTGTGAACTGCCGTGAGGCCGCGGGCACGTTCGGGTTGGGGTCGGTGGCCGTGACGGTGAACGTGAACGTGCCATGTGTGGTGGGAGTGCCGGAGATCTCTCCGCTGTCCGGGTCGAGGCTCAGGCCGGGGGGCAGGGAGCCGTCAGTAACCGCGAAGGTGGGGTTCCCGGTGCCGCCGGTGGTCTGCAGGGTGGTGGAGCAGGCGACGTTCTGGGTTGCGTCAGGCAGCGGGCTTACCGTGCTGAAGGCCAGGTCCTGGACCGTGTGGGTAATGGTCACCTGACCATTCGCGTCACGGGGTCCAACGGGCGAGGTGGAGTATGCGGTGCCGGTGCCCGTCGGGGGGGCGAAACTGCTGCCTCCACCGCCCCTCCCTCCACCAGCGGCACCCAAGGTGGTGGCCGAAGCGCCCGCTCCACCACCGCCGAAGTAACCGCCTCCGCCACCTCCGCCGCCGGCAACGACGGGGGAACCGCCGACAGTTCCTCCTGGGTCGCCGGCGAAATCGGAGTGGTGGTTCCCCCTCCACTCGACGCTCTGCCGTTGAACCCGCCAGCGGCACCCACGTTGCCACTACAGCCCCTGCCGCCGGCGCCACCCACATTGACAGTGCCGGGCGTCGGGGTTGCGGAGGCCGGGAGAGTGGTGACCACCCGCGCTCCTGCACCACCCGTTCCACCATTGACGCAAGAGCCGTTGCGGATGCTGCCACCGCCGGCGCGGGCGACGCCGTAGCCGCCGTAGCAGGAACCAGCCCAAGACCGGACAGGACCACGCACACGGCCGTCGCAGTGCCTGCGCCATGTCACCGCCCGCCGCCGAGCCTCCCGCGGTGAGGCACTGATCGCACGATCAGAGCCGGTTTCCGTGCCTGCCCATTGTCCACCGATCTCTCCCGAGGATTTGGGAACGAAGCCTGAATTCGAACCGCTCACAGCCAAGGCAGGACGTCAGCTCCTGACGGCGGCCAGGGAAGACCGGCTGTGGGCCGCGTACGAGCCGACCGTCCGCATCGGTCTGCGTCACGCTGAGCCGCGATCATTGAAGTCCTCGACCACAGCTCGATGCGGGTGACCATGGGCCGGTGTCCTGGTAGCCGTCTGATCAACTCCCAGGGCTATCCGATGAGGGTCTCCTTCGGGCGGACTACGCAGAACTCGTTCCCCTCCGGATCGGCCAGCACGGTCCACGACTCGTCGCCGCTCTGCCCGACGTCCACTCTGCGGGCGCCCAGGGCGAGGATTCGCTCGATCTCGGCTTCCCGGTCCTCCGCCGTGGAGGTCAGATCGAGGTGCAGGCGGTTCTTGACGACCTTGCGGTCGGTCACCGGCATGAAGCAGATTCCCACCGGCGCCGTCTCGTCCGGCCCGATCACGACCTCCCGCTCCCGCTCGGACAGGATCCGCCAGCCCAGCACCTCAGCCCAGAACCGGGACAGGGCGGGCAGGTCGTGGGCGTCGATGACGATGTGATGCAGCGAGACAGGCATGCCGGACAGTGTTCCCCTTTTAGGGGGTGGCCAGACCGGAGGCGGTTGCGGTCAAACACTGCCGTCAAGGCAAAAGCCAGAGGCCCTGTGGATCACTCCACAGGGCCTCTGGTCCGATGTGCACTCGGCAGGATTCGAACCTGCAACCTTCTGATCCGTAGTCAGATGCTCTATCCGTTAAGCTACGAGTGCTTGTTCTGTTGTTTCCTGCTTCGTCCCGCTTCCCGGGCTTTCGGCCCGCTCGCGGCGACAGGAAGAACATTACATGACTGCCGCCGCCATGTGAAATCCGTTTGCCGCACCCCTTGTGAGCTGGGAAAACGCGCTCCGCAGGTGCTCAACACCGAAGCCCCGGTCCAAGTGGACCGGGGCTTCGGATCTTGACGCGGAGGCGGAGGGATTTGAACCCTCGATGGGCTTTAAGGCCCAAACCGCATTAGCAGTGCGGCGCCATAGACCGGACTAGGCGACGCCTCCCGCACAACCGCCCGCGCGAGCGCAAGTGGTGCGTGCAGATGATGACACAGCCGGGTGGGGTGTCACCAATCGGCTCCCACGGTACTAGGCAGTCGGGCCACAGAGCAAAGTCCCGAGGAGTCGGAGAGCCGAGGAGTCGGAGAGCCGGAACTCCTGAGCGACGCGGGGCGCAGGCGTCGGCCGCGCGCAACCGCTCGCGCCCCCTCGCGTTAGTCAGGTCATGTTGCGTCGTCTCGTCCTCACCGCCGCCGCGTCCGTCGCGGCACTGTCCGCCGTGCCCGCCATGCCCGCCGTCGCCCAGGCCGGAGCCGCCCGCGCCGAGCCGGCCTCCCTGAGCCTGATGCCTCCGCCGACCCGCGACGACGATTCCGGGGACCGGCTGACCGTGACCGTCCAGCACACGGAAGGCGGCGACGGGACGTACGAACTGCGATGTCATCCCGATGGCGGCAGTCACCCCGACGTGGGCAAGGCGTGCACGACGCTGGACCGGCGGACCACCTGGGGCAAGGACCCCTTCGCCCCCGTGGCGCCCGGCACGATGTGCACGATGATGTACGGCGGTCCGGCCACCGCCCGTGTGACCGGGACCTGGGCCGGGCGGCCCGTCGACGCTCGGTTCGACCGGGCGGACGGCTGCCAGATCGCGCGCTGGGACGCCCTCGTCCCCCTGCTCCCCGGCTCCGCCCACAGCCGCGGCACGGCTCGGTCATGGTGACGCCATGGTTCGGCGAGGCAGGGAGGGCAGGGATGAAATGCGCGGTCACAGGTTCTTCCGTTCTTCTGCGTGCGACCTCCCTCTCATCCGGCGCCGCGAGCGCAACCTCTGCCCGTAGACTCCCTCGCGTGACACGCTGCGGGCAGGTTGGCAAGATGGCCCTCGCGGTCGGCAAGGTGCGGTAACAGGGAGGAAGCGTCTCGTGAGCAGCAGGCCATCCCGAGGCGCTGCTCGCCTCGCAGCCATACTGGACGCGCTGCCCGATGCCTTGGTGCTGGTCAACGCCAATGGCACGGTCGTCAACGCCAACACCATCGCCCTGGAGGCCTTCGAGGCCCCGGGTACGGCTCTGGTGGGCCGGGGGCTGCTCGATCTGCTGCCGCAGTTCGACTCGCGGCTGATCCCCGGGTCCATGCGGCGGCCCGAGACGATCGACCAGAGCGGGCGGACCAAGCCGACCAGGATGATCGCGCGGCGGACCGACGGCAGCGAGTTCCCGGTCGAGGTCACCAGCGCGAACCTGGAGAACGGCCAGCAGGCCTACGACAGTTACGGTCCCGCCCCTGACGAGCTGCTCATGCTCGTCGTACGCGATCTGTCGGGCACCGTCGACACCGAGGCCGAACTCGCGCGTTCGCAACGACAGACCGAGATGATCCTGCGCGCGGCGGCCGAGGGTGTCGTGGGCACGGACACGGAGGGGCGGGTCGTCCTCGTCAATCCGGCGGCCGCTCAGATACTGGGATACCGGGCCAGTGATCTCGGCGGGCAGGACCTGCACGCCCTCATCCTTCACTCGCGCGCGGACGGCGAGTCCTTCGCGTACGAGGAGTCCCCGCTCGCCGACACCCTGCGCTCCGGGCGCAAGCACCGGGTGCGCGGGCAGGTGCTGTGGTCCAAGTCCGGGAACAAGGTGCCGGTCGACCTGACGACCGCTCCGGTGCGCGACGGGGACCAGCTCGTCGGCGCCGTGATGACCTTCACCGACCGACGGCCGTACGACAGCCTCGTCGAGGAGAAGGACGCCGAGGCCACCCTGCACGCGGAGGAGATCGAGCGGATCAGCGAGGAGCACGCGGCGGAGCTGGAGGCGCTGCGTGAGCGGCACGCCGCCGAGCTCACCGAGGTGCGCGAGCGCCACGAGGAGGAACTCGCCGCGGGCGACGAGCGGTACGCGGCGCTCGGCGAGCGCGAGAAGGACCGCTACGAGGCACTGACCGCCCGGCACGACCAGCTCCTCTCGGTGCTCGGCCAGTCCCTGCGCGGGCCCCTCGACCAGCTGCGCGGTGAGCTCTCCAAGCTCGCCGCCGACGACGCCGGACAGCTGTGGCCCGAGGCCAACCAGGTGCTTCACCACCTCGCGGCGGGCTACTCGCGGATCACGACCCTCGTCGACAACGTGCTCGGCTATCAGCGGCTGGACGCGGGGGCCGAGCAGATCGTCCGTACGAACGTGATGCTGGACGCGGTCGTCGCGGCCGGTGTCGACGGGGCCGTCGAACTGATCGGGCCCGGGCGTGTGCAGTTCGCCGTGCACGCGCCGCCCATCGAGGCCGAGGTCGACCCGCAGCGGCTCGCGCAGGCGCTGGCGCACCTCATCGCGGACGTGGCCGGCGTCGACGCGACCGGCAACGCGCCGGTGTCCGCGGGCGGCTACATGGACAACACCGTCGTCGTGGCGGCGGCTCAGCGCGGCGAAGTCGTACGGATCGAGGTGCGCGGGCCGTACAGCGGGGGAGACCCGGTGCACGAGCCGATCGTGCGTGGGATCGTGCGCGCGCACGGCGGCGTGCTGCAGACGCACGAGGTGCCGGGGATGAGCGGCAGCGCGTTCGTGCTGGAGGTGCCGATCGGCGACGGGGCCGGAGCGATGGCCCCCGAGGCCCCGGTGTCGACCGGTGCCGAGATCGCCCTCCCCGAGCAGGCCTCGCACCAGAACGGTGGCAACCAGGGTGGTGGCAGGCGGCGGGCCCGGCGGTCCTCCGTGGACGCCTTCCTGGAGAGCGAGGACGCCCCCGCGGAGCCGGTCACGGCCGAGGGCGGTGCGGTCGCTCCCACCGGGCGGCGCAGGCGCCGTACGGCCGCGGAGCAGGAGGCCGCCGAGGTGTCCGTGCCCGCGCAGGCCCAGGGCCCCGGTGACGGCGATGGCGTCGCCACCGGGCGCCGTCGTGGGCGGCCGAGCCCGGTCGAAGGCGTGGACGGCGACGCGGCCGAGGGTGTGTCGGAGGGCGCGGTCGTCATGGCGGCCGAGCACGGGGCGGGAACCGCGGCCGTGGGTACGGGACTGGGCGGGACGGTGCCTCCGCAGGGGGTTCCCGTGGCTTCTCCGCAAGGGGTACCCGTGCCGTCCGGTCGGCGGGCACGGCGTGACGGCGAACAGCACGCGCTGCCGCCCGCGTTGCCGGCGGCTCCCAGCGCCCCGAGCGCGCCCGGTGCTCCGGGTGCCCCGGAGGCCGTCCCCGCCGAAGGTGCCGGGGCGCAGCCGACCGGGCGGCGTCGGCGGGCGCTGGCCGCGGCGGCCGAGCGGGCCGCCGTGCAGGACGGGGGCGCCCGGACCGTATTCGCGCTTCCGCCCGCGGAAGCGGACCGCTCACCCGAGTACATCCAGGCCGAACAGGCCCAGCAGGCGCAACGAGCCCAGCAGCAGCTCCTGGAGCAGGCGGGCGACGCCCTCGGCGGCGTCGCCGGTCGTGACCAGGGGGACGAGGGCCGGCACGACGGGATGCCGCACGACCCGGCCGACGATCACACTCCGCCCCAGCCGCACCCGGTTCCCGCGCCGTCGGGACCGCGGACCCGCCAGGCCCCGGCACCCGCCGCGGCTCGGCCAAACGCGGCGGCGGTTCCGGCCCAGGGCGTCCCCGTACCGGCCACCCCGGCACCCGGAGCCCCGGCACAGGCCGTCCCCGCGCAGGCTCCGGCTCCTTGGCCGGCCCCGAACGCCGACGACACCTCCGGCGCCGGCACTCCCGTACCGCCCGGCACCCCCGTGTCTCCGGGAGCGCCCGTAGCGCCCGGCGCACCCGGTCCCGCGGCGGCGGCCGCGCGCCAGGCCCAGCCGCAACCGCAGGCACAGACTCCTGCCGCCGGCACGCCCCTCCCGCCGGAGCAGCGCGCACCGCAGGTGCCCCGGTCGGGGGCTCAGCCGCGGATCGCCCAGCCGCTGCCCGCCGAGGCCGCCGCGCCGGTCGACCCCAACTCGACGCAGGGGCGCGCGTTCAGTGTGCGGACGCTCGGGCAGGGCGTGCCGTTCGTCCGCCAGCCGGGGGCCGTACCGGCCCAGGCGCAGGCGCAGGCGCAACAGACCGCCACGCCTCCCCCGCACCAGACCAACGGCTCCGGCCGCCGCCGCAAGCTCGGCACTCCCCCCGAGCCCGCCGCCGAGCGCCCCGAAACGACGGCGCGCCCGCACCCGCAGGCCGGGCAGACCGCCACGGCTCCCGGGCCGAGGCTGCCCGGAGCGACCGAGGGCGCCGGTCGGTCGTACGCCATAGGAGCCCCGGACAAGAACGCCGACGAGGGTCCTGAGCCGCTGGACGGTCCCGGTGGCGCGATCGAGGTCGCCGACCAGCCGCACCCGCGGCCCGTGGACGACGAGCTGCCCCCGGAGCCGCTGGACAACCCGCGCCGCCTCCTCGTGTGGCCCGCGCCGGACGTGACGACGCAGCAGGCGCTGAGCGACCGCGGCTACCGGCCCGTCGTCGTGCACTCGCGCGAGGAGGTGGACGCGCAGATCGCCGCGTTCCCGGCCGCGCTGTTCGTGGACCCGCTGACCGGTCCGATCACACGCACCGCGCTGCAGTCGCTGCGCCAGGCCGCCGTCGCCGCCGAGGTCCCGGTACTGGTGACGGCGGGACTGGGGCAGGCGACGCGGGAGGCGGCGTACGGCGCCGATCCCGCCGTGCTCCTGAAGGCGCTCGCGCCGCGGGACTCCGAGCAGCACCCGCCGCGCGTGCTGCTCATCGAGGAGCACGCGGAGATCGCGCTGGCGTTGACCTCGACGCTGGAGCGGCGCGGAATGCAGGTGGCGCGGGCGTCCACGGACGCGGACGCGGTCACGCTGGCCTCTCAGATGCGGCCGAACCTGGTCGTGATGGATCTGATGCAGGTACGGCGTCGGCGCGCCGGGATCGTGGACTGGCTGCGGGCGAACGGGCAGTTGAACCGCACCCCGCTCGTCGTCTACACCGCGGCTGTCGACCAGGCCGAACTGCCGCGCCTCGCCGCGGGTGAGACGGTCCTGTTCCTCGCCGAGCGCTCGACGAGCGTCGAGGTGCAGGACCGGATCGTGGATCTGCTGGCGCGCATCGGCACGAACTGATCCGCTGCGCTCCGGGCCTCGGAACTGGGTTCATTCATACGAAGGTTGGGGTGCTGTTTCACGTGAAACAGCACCCCAACCGTCATTCTGTCGCCGAGGACCTCAGAGCTGGGTGACGTCCAGCGCGCCCTCCGCGTACTGCCTGCGCAGCACCTTCTTGTCGAACTTGCCGACGCTCGTCTTCGGGACCGACTCGATGATCGTCCAGCGCTCGGGGAGCTGCCACTTGGCGATCTTGGCTTCCTCGGCGAGGAAGGTACGCAGCGACACGAAGTCGGCGGTGGCGCCGTCCCTGAGGACGACCGTGGCGAGAGGACGCTCGCCCCACTTGTCGTCGGGGACGGCGACGACGGCGGCCTCCGCGACGGCCGGGTGGGACATCAGCGCGTTCTCCAGGTCGACGGAGGAGATCCACTCGCCGCCCGACTTGATGACGTCCTTGGCCCGGTCGGTGAGGGTCAGGAAGCCGTCGTGGCTGATCGTGCCGACGTCGCCGGTCTTGAGCCAGCCGTCCTCGCTGAACTTGTCGGCGGGGCGGACCGGTTCGGCGCCCTGGCCGCCGTAGTACGCGCCCGCGATCCAGGGGCCGCGCACCTCCAGCTCGCCGGCGGACTCGCCGTCCCAGGGGAGGCGTTCACCGCCGGGGCCGGTGAGGCGGGCCTCCACGCCGGCCGGGAAGCGGCCCTGGGTGAGGCGGTACGCGAACTCCTCGTCCGTGCCCATGGCACTGGCCGGCGGCCGGGCGATCGTGCCCAGCGGGGAGGTCTCCGTCATGCCCCAGGCGTGGCAGACGCGCATGCCCAGCTTGTCGAAGGCCTCCATGAGGGAGGGCGGGCAGGCCGAACCGCCGATGGTGACCTGAGTGAGCGAGGAGACGTCCCGGGGCTTGGCGTGCAGTTCGCCGAGCAGGCCCTGCCAGATGGTGGGGACAGCCGCGGCGTGCGTCGGCCGCTCGGACTCGATCATCTCGGCGAGCGGCGCGGGCTGGAGGAAGCGATCCGGCATGAGGAGGTTGACGCCGGTCATGAACGTGGCGTGCGGCAGGCCCCAGGCGTTGACGTGGAACTGGGGGACCACCACGAGCGAGGTGTCCTGGTCGGTCAGCCCCATCGACTGGGCCATGTTGACCTGCATGGAGTGCAGGTAGATCGAACGGTGGGAGTAGATGACGCCCTTGGGGTCGCCGGTGGTGCCGGAGGTGTAACACATGGCCGCGGCGGCACGCTCGTCCAGCTCCGGCCAGTCGTACGTCGTCGGCTTGCCCGCGATCAGCTCGACGTACTCGTGCACCTGGACGCTCGCGCCCTCGAGCAGCGAACGGTCACCGGGGCCCGAGACGACCACGTGCTCGACCGTCGGCAGATGGGGGAGCAGCGGCGCGAGCAGCGGCAGCAGCGAGCCGTTGGCGATGATCACGCGGTCGGCGGCGTGGTTGACGATGAAGACGAGTTGTTCCGCGGGGAGGCGGAGGTTGAGCGTGTGCAGGACGGCGCCCATGGAGGGGATCGCGAAGTACGCCTCGACGTGCTCGGCGTTGTTCCACATCAGCGTCGCCACACGGTCGTCGTCCTCGACACCGAGGTCCTCGCGCAGTGCGTGCGCGAGCTGGGCGGCCCGGTCGCCGATCTCGGCGTAGGAACGGCGCTGCGGCTCTCCCTCACCCGTCCAGGTGATCACCTGCGATGTGCCGTGGATGGCCGACCCATGGGTCAGGATCCTCGAGATCAGCAGCGGTACGTCCTGCATCGTGCTCAGCACGGCGTCCTCCCGGGGCGACATTGCCTAACGAGGTGGCAAGGGATGCGCTGATTCTGCGCACATACCACGCGGTATGTCACTAGCTCCGGACGATCGATCAGGTCACAGGGGCCGTTCGGCGCGGACGGGAACTTTTCCGCGGGGGCCGTTGGGCCCGGATCTGCCGAAGGTCAGCGCACGGGTTCCAGCTCGGGGTCCTCGCGCAGCTTGCCCAGTGCCCGTGACACCGCCGACTTGACCGTGCCGACGGAGACGCCGAGTACCTCCGCGGTCTGCGCCTCGCTGAGGTCCTCGTAGTACCGCAGGACGACCATGGCCCGCTGCCGGGCCGGGAGCTTCATGATGGCGCGCCACATCGCGTCGTGCAGCGCCTGTTGCTCGGCCGGGTCCCCGGCGGGGATGCCCTCCGGCTCCGGCAGTTCGTCGCACACGAACTCGTCGACCTTGCGCTTGCGCCACTGTGAGGTCCGGGTGTTCAGCAGCGCACGCCGTACATAGCCGTCGAGTGCGCGGTGGTCCTCGATCCGCTCCCACGCGACATAGGTCTTGGCCAGCGCGGTCTGCAGCAGGTCCTCGGCGTCGCTCGGGTTCGCGGTCAGCGAGCGGGCGGTACGCAGCAGCACCGGCTGGCGTGCCTTCATGTACGACGAGAACGACGGGTACGGAAGGGTCCGCGTCCCGACGTTCGAACCGCTGGTGCAGACGAGTGTGGTCATGGCTCCACGCTAGGAGTGACCCCTACCTTTTCGGATCGGCCGCAGGTCCCGAAGGGATGTCCCCCTCAGGTTGTAGGAGGGGGGCTGGCCCCACCTCCTGAGGGTGGACGAGCGGCCCCTGCACCCTGAGGGTTCACCCCTGAGGGACCCATACGGCAGTAGTACGGCGACGGCTGCCGTACTACCCGGGGTGTCCCGGAGAGGCCCCGAGGGCTCCGCGACGCACGGAGAGCGGAGCGAGCCCGACAGCGTACTCATCCCCCGTCCGCCCCCAGGATCAGTCCCGACGTGGGGACCCCGGTGCCCGCGGTGACCAGGGTGCGGCGGGCGCCCGGTATCTGGTTCACGGACGTGCCGCGCAGCTGGCGTACGGCCTCCGCCACCCCGTTCATCCCGTGCAGATACGCCTCCCCGAGTTGACCCCCGTGGGTGTTCAGCGGCAGCCGCTCCTCGGCGACGAAGTCCGCGGCCTCCCCCGGCTTGCAGAACCCGAACTCCTCCAGCTGCATCAGCACGAACGGCGTGAAGTGGTCGTACAGGATGCCCACGTCGATGTCCTTGGGGGTCAGCCCCGAGGTCCGCCACAGCTGGCGCGCCACGACCCCCATCTCCGGAAGCCCGGTCAGCTCGTCCCGGTAGAAACTCGTCATCTGTTCCTGCGCCCGGCCCGCGCCCTGGGCGGCCGCGGAGATCACCGCGGGTGGGTGCGGCAGCTCTCGGGCGCGCTCCAAGGAGGTGACGACCAGCGCCTGGCCGCCGTCCGTCTCCTGGCAGCAGTCCAGCAGCCGCAGCGGCTCCACGATCCACCGCGAGGCCGCGTGTTCGGCGAGGGTGATCGGTCTGCCGTGGAAGTACGCCGCCGGGTTCGTCGCCGCGTACTTGCGGTCCACCACGGCGACGTGGCCGAACGCCTCGGGCGTCAGTCCGTAGGTGTGCAGATACCGCTGGGCCGCCATCGCCACCCAGGACGCCGGGGTGAGCAGCCCGAACGGCAGCGCCCAGCCGAGCGCGACCCCCTCGGCGGACGGCTCCCGCTGCTGCACCCCCGCCCCGAATCTCCGCCCCGACCGCTCGTTGAACGCCCGGTAGCAGACCACGACCTCGGCCACCCCGGTCGCCACCGCGAGCGCCGCCTGCTGGACGGTCCCGCAGGCCGCCCCGCCCCCGTAGTGCACCCGGGAGAAGAAGGACAGCTCGCCGATCCCGGCCGCCTGGGCGACGGTGATCTCCGGGCTGGTGTCCATGGTGAACGTGACCATCCCGTCCACCTCGGCCGGTGTCAGCCCGGCGTCGTCGAGCGCCGCCCGCACCGCCTCCGCGGCAAGCGTCAGCTCGCTGCGCCCGGAGTCCTTGGAGAACTCGGTGGCCCCGATCCCGACGATCGCCGCCCGGCCGCCGAGCCGGTCCCTCGTGCGCACGCTCACGAGACGCCTCCGGGCGGCAGGGTGACCGTCACGGTCCCGGTCACATGTCTGCCGATGCCGTTCGCCCCGACGACGCGCACGGTCGCGGTGTCGCCCTCGACCTCTTCGACCCTGCCGGTCAACACCATCGTGTCGCCTGGGTAGTTGGGCGCCCCCAGCCGTATGGACACCTTGCGGAGGACGGCGTCCGGCCCGAAGTGGTCCGTGATGTACCGCCCGACGAGGCCGTTGGTGGTCAGGATGTTCATGAAGACGTCGGGGGAGCCCCTGTGCCGCGCCAGCTCGGCGTCGTGGTGCACGTCCTGGTAGTCCCGGGACGCGATCGCCCCGGCCACGATCAGCGTGCGCGTGATCTCGATCTCCAGCGGCGGCAGCTCGTCACCGGCCCGCACGCACTCGCCCTCTCCGCCCCGCACGCGCTGTCCCCCGCCCCGCACGCGCTCCCCTTCCCCGGCCCTCATGTCTCCTCCTCCCCGCTCGCGATCAGCTCCCCCAGTTCCTGGAGGACTTCGCTCCCGCACCCCAGATACGCGTCCAGCTGCCGCCCCCACAGGAAGTGCCGGTGCACCGGGTGCTCCAGGTCTGCGCCCGTCCCTCCGTGCAGATGCTGGCCCGTGTGCACGACCCGCTGCCCCGCCTCGGACGCCCACCAGGCCGCGGTCAGCGCGTGCGTCGCGTACGCGAGCCCCTCGTCGCGCCGCCACGCCGCCTCGTACGCCGTCACCCGTATCGCCTCGGTGTCCATGTACGCGTCCGCGGCCCGGAGTTGGACACCCTGCTTGGCGGCGAGCGGACGTCCGAACTGCTCGCGTGTGTTGGTGTGCTCCACGGCTCGTGCCAGCGACCCGGCACAGACGCCGGCCTGCAGCCCAGCGAAGGCGGTCCGGGCGGTGGCAAGCACGTCGTCGTACGCGTCCGCCCCGCCCACCGGCTCACCCGGCGTCCCGTCGAGCGTCAGCCGTCCCGCCGCCCAGGGTGCCGTCAGCTCGACCGGCGCGCACCGCGCGTCAGCGGCCCGTACGAGCCACAACCGGCGCCGGTCGTCCGCGACGAGCACATGGGTGGCGTCCCGCAGCCACGGCACCACGGGGGCGACTCCGCTCAACCGCCCCACCGCGTCCGCCCGTACGCCCCCCGGCTCGAAGACCGCCCCGCACACCACCGTCGTCCCGTCCCCGATCCCCGGCAGCAGCCGCTCCCGCTGCTCCGGTGAACCGTGGGCCGACACCGCCAGCAGCCCGTACACACAGCTCGCCGCGAACGGCACCTGGGCCGTGGTGCGCCCCTGCTCCTCCAGGAGCAGCACCAGACCGAGCAGCCCCGTGTCCGCGACGGCCGCTACCAGCCCGGCCGCGCAGAGCGCCTTCCATGTCTCGGCGTCGCTGCCGGTGCCGGATGGGGGTCCCCCCTGCTCGAGCGAAGCCGAGAGCTCGGGGGAGGCGAGCCGCTCCGGGGTGGAGAGGTCGCCGAAGATCCGCGCGGCCAGGTCGCGGGCGGCCGTCTGTTCCTCGGTGGGCGTGAAGTCCATGTCAGCCTCCCCCCTCCGCACCGGCCCGGAAGACCGGCAGCACCAGCTCCTCGTCGTACCGCTCGAACCGGAGCCGTACAGGCATCCCGATCCGCACCTTGTCGTACGGCACCCCGATGACGTTGCTGACGATCCGGACACCCTCGGCCAGCTCGATCAGACCCACGGCGTACGGAGGGTCGAAGGCGGGGAACGGCGGGTGGTGCATGACGACGTACGAGTAGACCGTCCCGTCTCCGCTCGCCTCGACCGTGTCCCACTCGGGGGAGCCGCACGCGCCGCACCCCGGCAGCCAGGGAAACCGCAGCGTCCCGCAGCCCCCGCACCGCTGGATCAGCAGCTGGTGGCGGCCGACGCCCTCCCAGAACCCGGCGTTGTCCCGGTTGACGACCGGTCGTGGCCGGGCCGCTTTGGACTTGGTGCGTGCCGGGGCGTACTTGAGGATCCGGAACCGGTGCGTACCCGCCGGCTCCCCGTTCGCCCGTACGTCCATCCGTGTCGTGACGAAGTGCCCGGTGCCCAGCTTGGTGGTCTTGCGCTCGGAGACCGACTCGATCACCGCGTCGAAGGTGATCTCGTCGCCGGGCCGCAGCGGACGCAGATACTCCTGCTCGCAGTCGGTGGCCACCACGGAGGTGCACCCGGCCTCGTCGAGCAGGCCGAGCAGCTCGTCGTACGCGTCCGAGCGGCCCTCATGCCCGGACAGGCCGCCCATCGTCCACGCCTGGAGCATGGTGGGCGGCGCCACGGCGTCCGGACCCGTGTACGCCGCGTTGGTGTCGCCCATCGCCTCGCACCAGTGCCGGATCATCGGCTCGTTGACCCGGTCCTTGCCCACGCCCGCAACGGCCGCCGCACGCCCTTCGTACGCCTTGAGCCGCGCCGCCGGCCCGGCCGCCTCGTCGCTCACCGCCGCCCCCTCGTCATCCCGAGCCGCATGGTCGCCACGATCTCCCGCTGCACCTCGCTCACCCCGCCCCCGAACGTGTTGATCTGCGCCGCCCTGTTCATCCGCTCCAGCTCGCCGTCCCCGAACACACCCGGCGAACCGGAGCGCACCAGCGCCCCCGCACCCACGACTTCCTGACACATTCGGTACGAAGCGACCGCCGATTCCGTTCCCGCGACCTTCACCCCGCTCGCGTCGCCGGGGGCCAGCCGGCCGGCCCCGACCTCCCCCACCAAACGCCAGTTGAGCAGGCGTGATGCCGCCAGCCGGGCATGCACCTCAGCCAGCCGGAAACGCACCCAGGGCTCGTCAACCCGACGCCGCCCCGTCACCGGATCGGGGGTGCGCACCGCCCGCAGCGCGGCCGCGTAGAAATCCTCGGCCTGCATGCCGATCGCGGCGAGCGCGACCCGCTCGTGGTTGAGCTGGTTGGTGATGAGCTCCCAGCCGCCGTTCTCCTCGCCGACGAGGTTCGAGGAGGGGACGCGGATGCCGTCGTAGTACGTGGCCGTGGTGGTCAGCCCGCCCACCGTCTCGATCGGTGTCCACGAGAAGCCCGGCGCGTCCGTGGGCACGAGGACGATCGAGATGCCCCGGTGCTTGGACGCGTCGGGGTCGGTACGGCAGGCGAGCCAGATCCAGTCGGCATGCTGGGCGTTGGAGGTGAAGATCTTCTGCCCGTCGATCAGCCAGGACTCGCCCTCCCGCACGGCGCGGGTGCGCAGCGAGGCCAGGTCCGTGCCCGCCGAGGGCTCCGAGTAGCCGATCGCGAAGACGAGGTCGCCCCTGAGGATGCGCGGCAGGAAGTACTCCTTCTGCGCCTGGCTCCCGTACTTCATGAGGGTCGGTCCGACGGTGTTCAGCGTGACCATCGACACCGGCGCTCCGGCCCGGTACGCCTCGTCGAAAAACACGAACTGCTCGTCGGCTCCGCGCCCTTGGCCCCCGTACGCGACGGGCCAGCCGATGCCGAGCAGTCCGTCGGCGCCGATGCGGCGCAGCAGCGCGCGCTGCCTGCCGGGGTCGTCGGCGGGCGGGGGACCGTCGGGCATCAGGTCCCGGAAGTACGTGCGCAGTTCGGCGCGCAGCCGTTGCTGGCGCTCGGTGGGGGCGAGGTGCACGGCGGCGGCCCTCCCGGACCTCGTACGAACAAGGTTTTCTGACTGTCCGTCAGATAGCGGGACCTGTCAAGGTCACGACGACAGGGGACCGCCGAGGACGGACACGCGAAAACGTCTGTGCGACGGCACCGAAGTGCCGTCGCGCAGACGCGTTTCCACCCCGCGAAGCACCCCACACGGTGCTTCGCGCCTCAAGGCCGATGAGCCCGTCGAGAGCGGGCGAATCGGCCCCGACTCACCAGAGGTTGGTGAAGTTGACGACGGCGGTCGACTGGTCGATGGCCGTGAACGCGGAGTCGTTGACCTGGGCCGTGTTGTTCTGGTTCGAGGCCCCTGAGCCGATCGCCTGCTGTTGCGTGGTGGAGGAGTTGCCGCTGTTGTTGTGTCCGACCCCGCTGCCGCTGACGGTTGCCACGCCCGCGTTCGATCCGTTGTCCGCGAATGCGCCATTGTCCGCCGCGGCGACACCCGTGAAGAGGGCAGCGGCGAGGGGCAGGGCCGAGACGGCGGCGAGAACGCGGGCGGTACGGATGCTTGCCATGTGAATTCCTCCAAGAACCGGATGTACGGACCGGCGCGAACCGGGAAGTACTGCTCGTTCCAAGGCGGTTGGCCGACCGCCCCGGCGCTGATCACGACGTCGCGACTCCAGAGTTGCCCACCGAATCCCCGGCGAACCACCCCGGAAGCCGTGATTCGCCCTCAAGCGTGAGTACATGTCGATAAACCCTCTTCATGACAAGAAACCCCAGATCAGGCCGGATCCGACCGGATCGGACAGCTCGATCCCCGGCGCCCCAAGGGAGGAACCGTTCCGCCACCTTTTTGGCCAATCCCTCCCGAATCGCCTTCCCGGTACCCCCGCGCCCGGCAAGCTCTTCCCTTTTTCGAACACTCGTACGAACATGGATGCATGGCCACCATCGACCGGCAGGCCACGACCCTGGCCCTGGCCCACGCCCTGTCCGCCGCCGAACGCGGCCTCGCGGTGATCCCGCTGTCCCGCACGAAGCTCCCGGCCCTGCGTTCCCCCCACCGCGACGACCCCGATCCCGACCCGACGACTCCTCCCTGCCGCGGCGAATGCGGCCGCTTCGGACACGGCGTGTACGACGCCTCCACCGACCCCCGCCGCATCCGCGCGCTCTTCGCCGCCGCGCCCTGGGCGACCGGCTACGGCATCGCCTGCGGCCTCGACCCGCACCGCCTCATCGGCATCGACCTCGACACCAAATCCGGTACGGACTCCTCGGCCGCCCTGCGCGAACTGGCCCTGCGCCACCTGTTCACGATCCCGGAGACAGTGGTCGTGCTGACCCCGAGCGGCGGCCGCCACCTCTGGCTGACCGGACCGCCCGACGTGGTCGTCCCCAACTCGGCGAGCCGACTGGCCCCGGGCATCGACATCCGCGGCGCCGGCGGTTACCTGGTCGGCCCCGGCTCCCGCACCGAGCACGGCGTGTACGGAGCCGCCCCGGGCACCGCCCAGTTGGCGCCCGCGCCCTGTCCGCGCGAACTCCTGCGCCTGCTCACGCCCCCGCCCCGCACGCACCACCGCGCGCCCCCTGCAACCGGCCAACACGGCCAAGGACTGGTCCAGTTCGTGCTCGCCGCCCACGAGGGCCAGCGCAACACCCGCCTCTTCTGGGCCGCCTGCCGCGCCTACGAGAACGGCATCGGCCCGGAGCTGACCACCGCACTCGTCGAGGCCGCCGTCCGCACCGGCCTCACCGAACGCGAGGCCCGCTCGACGATCGCCTCGGCGTCCCGGATGACGTTCCCACGCCCCGAACCACCGGAAAACGGAACGACACCACGAACCGCCCGTCCCTAGGCTGCGCGCCATGGCACTGACCCACGTCACCCTCACCTCGGGCAGAACCGTCGAGATATCCGAGCTGCGTCTCACCTCGACCTACGGCGGAATGCTCGAGGGCTACCCCTTCAAGCGCTGGAACGACGGCATCGTCGACAGACTGGCCCGGCGCACGGCGGTGGCGTTCCCGAACACCCCGACGCACCTCGTCACACCCCACCGAGACCATCCGGACCTGCCCGCCGGCGGCTTCGGCCCGGTCGAACTGCTCCCCGCCGTGACCTGCGTCGGCCTCTTCCATTCCAGCGCGGTCGACCCCGCCCTCGACCCCGTCCTCCACCGCTCGGCCCTCGCGGTCGCGTGGTTCCAGGCCACCCCCGACATCCCGTCCGGCCACACCGCCGATCCGGCCCTGCGCGCCATCCCCTGGGAGGAAGCCGCCCAGGACTTCGAGCTGTGAGCCGTCGCGGGCATGCCGAAGGGGGTGCCCTGAGGCTCCGCGAGCACCCGGCTGCGCCGACGCCCGCCCACACGTGGATAGGGCCAGGGCCAAGAGTCGAGCACCGGACGGAACCCGCCACGGTCAAGGACGATGCCTCCGGCGGGAGATCGGCCGGCACCGGGATGAAGGGGCGCCGTTCCCGAGTGCGGGCCCGTGGACGGCTTGAGTCGTGGGCTTCCCTCCCGTGCTCCATCGACTCCGGCAGAGCCGAGCAGACGCGGCCCACGACGTCCAGGTCGTTCGTCAGGTCGTTCGTACAGTGGCGGGCCGGAACGGTGGTTCGGGAGGCCGATTAGTCAGCCGCTGCGCGGCCTGCCTCTGAGCGCTTCAAGCGCCTGTTTTCGAAGCCCTGGCAGACCTAGGCTCGGCTGATGACCTTGGAATGGCAAAATGTAATTGTTCACTCGGCAGATCCGGAGGCCCTGGGGCAGTGGTGGGCCGAGGCTCTTGGTTGGGTCGTGGTCCACTCCTCTGATGTGGAGTTCGCGATCCGCCCGGAGCCGGATCGCCGGCCGGGGTTGGAGTTCGTCCGGCTTGATGAGAGCAAGAAGGCCAAGAGCCGGCTGCATCTCGACTTCGTGCCTGATGATCAGGACGCCGAGGTGGCTCGCCTTGAGGCTCATGGCGCGAAGCGTGTTGACATTGGTCAGGGTGACCAGTCGTGGGTTGTCATGGCGGACCCCGAAGGCAACGAGTTCTGTGTCCTTGGCCGACGGCATCAGTGAGAACCCCTGAGAGCGCACGCGCCCAGCCTGCCGGGCGTTGCAGTTCAGAGCCTGACTCAAAGGCGCAACGAGCTGACATCAGCGCCTGACACCAACACCGGCGAATAGGGGCCGGTGCCGGCGAACACGGCCAGCGCGTCCACCTTGTGCCCTGTCCTTCGGAACAGAGACAGCCGGTGCGAAGGATCGACCTGATGAGGATGAGGCCACGGGCTCAAATTCCGTTGGCCCCACCCGCGGAAAGACCCCCGGTCCGGATGGGCCGGGGGTCCTTTGCATGTTCGGCTGACACGGCCGCCGGAGACGGCCGCCGCCGTCAGCGCACCAGGGTGTGTGCCCCGGCCGCCAGGAAGACGGCTCCCGCGATCCCGAATTGGATCCGCATGGTGGTAGGGCTCCACCAGGGCGTTCCGTACCGGGTCCGCTGCCTGAACACTACGTCCGCCCAATCCCACACCCCCACGTCCACGCCGCGATAGCCGCCGGCCACCACGACGAAAGCGCTGCCCGCGATCAGTGCGAGCACCCCACGAAGCACCACGGCGTTTCCCACCCCCCGACCAGCGTCGCCATCGCGGAATTGTCGCAGGGAGCGCCGAAGGTGCCCGCACCTGATGCGCTCCGTCGACCGCTCCGTACAGTGCGCGGGGAGAGGGGCGACTTGGTTGATCAGAACTGGGGCGATGACACCGAGTACCACCGGGCCGTGGGGCGGGCGTGGGTCATGGTGGCGGTCGCCTCGTGTTGCTCGTCGATGGCTGTCGGGTTCGTTGTCCTCGCTGTCTTCGGCGTGGGCGTCTTCGTGGCTCTCGTGAACGCTCTCAGCGGATAGCCGGCTGCGGTACAGCGGCGAAATACAGCAACCACGGCAACCATCCCCGGTCGGCGGCGTGCGTGCAGGACCTCAGCGCGACCCGCATGACCATCAGCGATCGAACCACATAGAGCTACGGGTCAGAAGATGCCGTGCCTCTGCCGTGCCCGATCCACCGGTAACTGACGGGGAACCACGGTGGTTGACGGACAACGCACATGAGAACGGCCCCCGACCGATTTACCTGGTCAGGGGCCGTTCACCTGCGGTGGGTGTGGGATTTGAACCCACGGTGACATCGCTGCCACGACGGTTTTCAAGACCGTTCCCTTAGGCCGCTCGGGCAACCCACCATCGCCCCGCCCACCAGGGGTGGAGCGGGTACAGCGTACCGGCTCCAGGCGTTTCACAGCGGCCGTGGCCCACACGGGGTCCACTGGCTCTGTTCCGCGCCCCATACCCACTGCGCCGATCATCAGCACCGGGTCCGCAGCCGCAGGCCGACGCGGGTAAGCCTAGGGCTGTGTTGGCCGCGGACGCAGCCATAGGCCATGGCCCCGACGATCACCAGTGGCCAGTTCACGGTGCTCCTTTGTCCCGGGCGACGTAGCGGATGACCTCGACCTCGTCAAGGATGACCATGCCTTCGCTGACGAGTTCGTCCAGTTGTGGGAGGAAGGCGCGGATGACGTCTTCGGTGTCGACGATGATGACGGTCACCGGCAGGTGTTCGCTGAGGGACAGCAACCCGGGGGTGTGGATCAGCGAGGAGGCTCCGTAGCCTTCGATGCCTCGGAAGACCGAGGCTCCGGCCAGCCCGGTGGCGCGGGCCCGGTGGACGATCTCGGTGAAGAGGGGCTTGTGGTGCCAGGTGTCGTTCTCGCTGATGAAGATCGTCACGCGCAATGCCGTACCAGTCAGTCTCATTGCTGCTGCCTCCACCTGTTGACGGAGCGGGTCGGTGTCGCCGCGATCCATACCGATACCAGGGCGGCCGGCATCGTCCCTGGCTAGATGGACGAGTCCGGTGCAGCGTGGCCGCCGTTCACAAGTTCCTGGATGGCGACGGGGACTGGACTGCTCCGTTCCTCAGGGTCACACAGCGGAACGCCACAGCAGGCCTCCCTGGCCGGATGCTCCCCGAATCCCGATCACGCAATGTCCTCGGAGCGGGTCACAGCCAGGCCAGGAGGGCGAAGCCGGCGGCTGCGGCGGCGAGGCCGAGCAGGAGGCTGCCCAGGGCGTTGAGTCCGGCTTCGGCGAGGGAACCGTCCTCAAGGAGGCGGACGGTCTCGAAGGAGAAAGTGCTGAAGGTGGTCAGTCCGCCGCACAGGCCGGTGCCGAGCAGCAACATCACGGACGATGGCAGGCCGTGAGCTGCCGAAGCTCCGGCCAGTGCGCCGAGGATGAACGAGCCGACCACGTTGACGGTAAACGTGCCGAGGGGAAAGACGCTGTCGTGGCGAGCCTGGACGGCCTTGTCGGTGAGATACCGCAGAGGGGCGCCGATCATGCCGCCCAGGAAGACCAGGAGTACGGGCATCAGCTCATCTCCCCCTCGGCGAGCGGGCGAGGCACGCCGGTGAGGTGGGCGACCACCTGCACCGGGTCCAGGGTCACCAGCGCATGGGGGACGACGTCGCGGACCTCCGAGAGGAAGGCACGCACACGGTCCTCCTCGTCGATGACCACGACGGTCAGGGGGAGGTCTTCGGCGAGGTCGAGCAGGCGGGTGGTGTGCACGAGCGAGGAGACGCCAAAGCCCTCGAAGCCACGGAAGACGCTGGCGCCGGCGAGCCCGGCACGGTGCGCGCGGTGGACTATCTCGGTGTAGGCAGGCTTGTGGTGGTACTGGTCCCACTCACCGAGGTAGACGGTCATGCGCAGGCCCGGGCCTTTGAGGGGCGCGCGTGGCGCGCGAGAAGAAAGGCCATCATCCACCTGGTGGCGCCGAGGAAAGTGCGGGTTCATCGCGAACTTCCTTTACGGGGCGGATCGCCGGGTGAGGCGGGTAGCCGTGCCGGCGGGGGCGCGAAGGGTGTCTGGTCGCGGCGGCTGGGTCCGCGTCGCACTGGTAGCCCGGCGGCCCGGCGTGCCACCGCGATGCCTATCCAGACCGCTACGAGTCCGACGACAAGGCTGGTCAGCGCGTAGGCGTCGGCCATCGACCAGTGGGTGGTGGCGAGCAGGTGGCGCATCTCCACGGTGAAGGTGGAGAAAGTCGTGTAGCCGCCGAGGACGCCGACACCCAGGAACGGGCGCACGTAGCGGGAAGGCGGCCACACCTCCAGGACGTAGACCATGAGGAGTCCCAGCGCGAGACTTCCAGAGATGTTGGTGACGAACGTCGCCCAGGGAAATCCCTGGTTCGGGGTCGGCCAGGCGTGGGCGATGCCGTAGCGGGCCACGCTGCCCAGTCCGCCGCCCAGCGCAATGACTGCCAGGACGTCCGCCTGCCGCGGCCGCCGGGTGCCGGGAGACGGCTCCTGGGGTGCAGCCTGCGGTTCGGCGCTCACGGCGACGTCAGGGTCGACCGGCAGGCTCTCAGCTGGGGGCAGGTCGTCGCGGGGCTGGGCCTCGGGGCCCTCTCCGCCGGACATGCGGGCACTTCCTTGTGCGGGCTGGGCAAGGGGTCCCACGGTGGCCCGCGCGGCGCAGCGGGCCGGCCTCGTGGGTTGCACCGGCCGCTAGGGGTGGCCGCAGTTCCGCGCGGGCTCCCGGTATTACGTCCCTGTTGCGGCGGGGGGCTGAATGGCCGGGGCATGATCTTCTCCTACCTGTGGAGACGCCTGCGTGGCAGGTATCAGGTAGGGACTGTTGTCGACCCAGTCGTAGCGGTCGCGGTTTCGGCGAGCCCCACCGCCCTCTTGTTGCACTTCCCAGCGTACGACGCAAATCCGCCGATATGTGGCACGAAATCCTTGGATCTCCACCAGCCACGTCCGCGCGCGCGGTGCCGGTGGCGGCGGACTTCCAGGATCGGAATATGCGCGGCGCCGACAGCCAAGGACCGCTGGGCGCCCTGGGCACGCGGGAGCGCAAGCACGGGACGACGAACCGCGGCCGCCGGCCGCCGGCAGGATCAGGGACTGGACAGGCGGCTGTTCACCACGCCTGGCTGTCGCGGCCGGCCCCGGCGGGGTTATCGATGACCTCGACGGGCTGGAGGGTCGCCAGAAGGACCCCCTGCATACGGTCAAGCCGGGTCACGAACGCCTGCAGGACGACCAGGTCGTCGACGAGGACGATCTCGGCCGGAAGATGCTGAACAACCGGGAGCGCACTCTCCCTGCGCACGGTGCCGGCATCGCCGAACCCCGCGATACCGCAGCGCACGCTCGCCCCCCGCAGCTTTCCTTCCAGCGCACGGAGCACAATCTCCGTGACCAGCGACCGGCGCCGCCACTGCCGCGCGGCATCGAGGTAGATCGTCAGGCGGCCCCAGCCGGCCGATGAAGTCATGGCTCCTCCTTCCCTGCGGCAGGGCGGGAAACCCCTGTGGCTCGCGGCGCGGTAGATGCCCAGTAGATGCCCCACTCTCAGGGTGCACCGGGTATGTCCCCCAATGCCTTGCGGCGGGAGGAATCGCGCTGACTTCCTCCATGCGTAACCGTCCCTCGCCCGGCTGGAGCTGCTGGGCCACACGCGCACTTTTGTCTATCGCTCACTTTGCGGTAATAGACATTCGCTGAGGCAACTGCATTTCTCGCACTCTATGGCGGCCATGACGCCACGACAGCCCTCAAGCGCGTACTGCATTGCTATGTCGCGTCGCCGTCTTAGCCCGGCCGGGCCGACCCGCGAGAGCGCCCGGCCGGAGTGTCGTTCGTCGTGCTCATGCAGCGTCCTCCCGCCCACCCGCGCCCAGCCAGCACGTGCTTCACCTGTCGGGCGCCCCGCATCCATCGCCCTCTCGGGTGGATCAGCACAGTCAAGCGGGGAGCGAGCGCCCCCGGTGGGGACCTATGGTCTCGCGGGCGAGGTCTGCGGTCCGCCACAAGGGAGTCGCGGGACCGGTGCCTGATGAGGGGCGAGGATGGAAGCTTCAGTGCGCGAGGTTGCCGTGAGCAAGTTGCCGCTGGTCGGCGCAATGTTCTGGGCGACCAAGATCGTGGCCACAACGCTGGGCGAGTCGGCATCGAACTTCGTCACGATGGCGCCATTGAATCTCGGCTACGCCGTCGGCGCGATCATCTTTCTGGTGGCCTTCGCGCTCACCCTGGTGATGCAGCTCAAGGCCGACCGCTTCCGCCCGATGGTGTTCTGGTCGGTCATTCTGACCACCAGCATCGTGGGCACCTCGATGTCCGACTACATCAACCGCACCGCTGGGCTCGGTTACGCCGGCGGCTCGATTCTGCTGACCAGCCTGCTGGCGATCGTGCTGATCGGGTGGCGGATGACCGGACAGACCATGGATGTGGAGCGGATCGCCACGACGGAGGGCGAGGTCTTGTACTGGACCGCGACACTGGTGTCCAACACGCTGGGCACCTCCAGTGGTGACTTCCTTTCCGGCGGTCTGGGTCTCGGCTTCCGCGACAGCTCTCTGTTGCTGTGCGGGGCCATGCTCGTGATCCTTGCCGCGCACTATCTGACCCCGATCTCGGGCACGGTGCTGTTCTGGGCGGCCTACGTGTTGACCCGCCCGCTGGGTGCGGTGGCGGAGAACGCGGTGGAAAAGCCCGTTGCGCAGGGCGGACTCGGAGTGGGAACCACGATCACCTCATCCGCTCTGCTCGCCGTCCTGGCCATTCTGGTGGGCTGGCAGATGCTCACCGACCGCCAACAAACCCACACGGTGGATACCGTCCTCGCACCCGATAGCCACTATCACCGGCCCGCTGGTCAATCAACAGAAACTTCTGCGGATGACTACGCGGGCAAACCCGCCGACACGCCACGCGCACCAGAAGGAAGGTGACCGGGCCGATCGTTCCGAGCTGAGTGGGGGCTGGGGCTGTCATCAGGAGCACTTCGGTCGAGGTGTTGTTCCTCGCAGTCGGGGCCACGGGGCCCAAAGCCCCATCCGAGCCCGCTGCGGTGGCTGTACAGCAGCGGGGTACAGCCACCAGCGCAACCACACGTGGCCACCAACGGCTGTCGATGACCGCACGACCAGCGCCCTGGACCGGAATGACCTTTCAGCCGAGAGTTCGGGACGGGGGGTCGTGCCAGACTCGTGCCAGGTTGTACGGGGAACACCGGGAAATCGACCGGCGGCCGACCAGGGGTACCAGCGTCCTTGGCCGCAGGTCAGCAGGGCAACCGGGGCCAAGAGACACGAGCTTCCCAAGCTGATGTTTCCTGGTGTGCTCCAGGCCCGTATCAGAGGAGACCCCAGCTCGACGACGCACCTCTACTCCCTAGATTCCTCCTCCTGCCGCTTGGCCGCTCCAGCCAGCGTGCGACGCACAGCGGGGCATCTCGTCAAGGTGACGCGAAAAGTGCCGAACAAGCGCCCGCCTCCGGATCGGTCTGAGATCCTGGAGACCGATCGAGAGGGGCCGCAGGTATGGAGTGGAAGACCCACGGTGAGCGACAGATCTACACCAACAAGTGGGTGAATCTGTGCCTGGTCGACGTCCAGCAGCCTGACGGCCGCAGGTGGGAGTATCACGTCGTTCGGCTCCGGCACTTGGCCGTGGCCGCAGTGGTCAACGATCGCCAAGAGGTCCTGATGATGTGGCGCCACCGCTTCATTACGGACTCGTGGGCCTGGGAGTTGCCCATGGGCCTGGTCGAGGACGGCGAGTCCCCGGAAGAGGCGGCGGCCCGCGAAGTCCTGGAAGAGACCGGGGCGATCGCGTTCTCACGCACCGGTACCTTGCGCGCCGGGGCGCTGCTTCTGGGCGTCGACGACGGCCCGCTCCAGCACGGCGGTGTATTCGAGGACCGTGCCAGGCTTGACGTCGTCGG
>NZ_JBHVST010000111.1:0-36330 GCF_042885015.1 Streptomyces sp. NPDC058086
CCCCTGAACCCCGGCGGGCTGCGCCCCTGCACCCGGGCGGGGCTGAGCTCCTGGACTCCGGCGGAGGTGCGCCTCTGGACCCCTGGCGGGGCTGCGCTCCTGCACCCCGGCGGGCTGCGCCCGTGCCCCTGGGCGGGGCTGAGCTCCTGGACTCCGGCGGAGGTGCGCCTCTGGACCCCTGGCGGGGCTGCGCCCCTGCACCCGGTGGGGCTGTGGCCCCGGGCCCCTGGCGGGGCTCTGCGCCTGGCCTCCCGGCGGGGCTGCGTCACTGGACTCCGGCGGGACTCTGCCCCTGAACCCCTGGCGGGGTTGCACCCCTGCGCCTCGGCGGGTCCGTGCCCCCGCCCCCCGGTAGCGGATTGATCCGCGGGTCCGTGCCCCCGCCCCCCGGTAGCGGACTGAACCTCGGGGCTCCGCCCCCACCCTCCAGTAGCGGACTGAACCTCGGGGCTGCGCCCCCACCCCCCAGTAGCGGACTGAATGGCCTCGTCCCCAGATGCCGGACGGGAGAGGCGGGGTGGGTGGGGTGTCGGCTTGGTCTCTGTAGGAGGCTCCAAAAGGTCACGCGCGTGTGCGGGGTGAAAGGCGTATTTCGTGGGTGCTGTGGGGTGCGGCACGATGGGGCTATGGCAGCTACCTTTGAGCATCCGGGTGAGTTGGGCGCGCAGGATCCGATTCGGCTGTTGGCGATTCGGGACGAGCCGCTCTCCTTGGACGAGGTCTTCCGGGCCGTCGGAGACGACGCCGCCGGGGGGACCGCGCTCTTCGTGGGGACCGTGCGCAATCACGACGGGGGTGCCGACGTCGAGGGGCTCGGGTATTCGTGTCATCCCAGCGCGGAGGCCGAGATGCGGCGGATCGCCGAGAAGGTGGTCGCCGAGTATCCGGTGCGGGCGCTGGCCGCCGTGCACCGGGTCGGTGACCTGGCCGTCGGTGATCTCGCGGTGATCGTCGCCGTGTCGTGTCCGCACCGCGGTGAGGCCTTCGAGGCGTGTCGCAAGCTGATCGACGACCTCAAGCACGAGGTCCCCATCTGGAAGCACCAGAAGTTCTCCGACGGCACGGAGGAGTGGGTCGGAGCCTGTTGAGAGAGTCGGCCGGACGTGTGAGTCCGGCCTCACCGAGTTCTCACCCTTGCTCCGGTTGCGTAACCGACCCCCTGGTATGAGCGTTAACAAGGCAGATGGTTAATCTGCTGATCAGTCAGTTGCGGTCGCTTGTGGGGTTGGGAGGTCGGCATGGCGTCGCTCGCCTGGTTGCTAATTCCGCTTTTGGCTGCGATCGGTGCCGGACTGTGGGGCAGTTGGGCCAGCCGGAACCGCAAGACGGCGGGAGACGGCGTCGAGCTCGAGGGGTACGCGCGCTTCCGCGCGGCCATGGAGCGCTCCGAGGCCGTCATGGTGCGGCCCGGTGGCGGGGAGAAGCCGCAATCCGACGCGGTCTGAGGCCGGGGCTCCGCCAGCGCCGCCCTGGCCCCGTACGGACGGCCCCGACGGTGCGCTGACAGCACCGTCCCGTACTGTCGTGGCATGCCACGCCGCACCGCGACGATGCTCGCCTCCACCCTGATCCTGATCGCGCTCCTGTGCGCGGGAGTGTTCATCAAAGTGCCGTACTCGGAGATGTCACCGGGGCCGACGGTGAACACGCTGGGCGAGCACGACGGCGAGCCGGTGCTGCAGATCTCCGGGCGCAAGACGTACCCGGCCACCGGTCACCTGAACATGACCACGGTCCGGGTCACCAGCGCCGACTACAACATGAACCTTGTAGAGGCCGTTTACGGGTGGCTCGCGCATGACAACGAGGTCGTGCCGCACGACACGCTCTACCCGGACGGCAAGACCGAGCAGCAGTCGACGCAGGAGAACGCCGAGGAGTTCAGCCAGTCCCAGGAGAGCGCCAAGGTGGCCGCTCTGAAGGAGCTGGGCGTCCCGGTGAAGTCCTGGGTGATCGTGTCGACCGTCGTCAAGGGCTCCCCGGCCGAGGGGCGGCTGCACGCCGGTGACGTGATCAAGAGTGTCGACGGTACGGCCGTCAAGGCGCCCGGCGACGTCGCCAAGCTGGTCACCAAGCACAAGCCCGGTGAGAAGGTCGTCTTCACGGTGGTGCCCGCCAAGGAGCAGGCCGCCGCCGAGAAGGCGGGCAAGACGGCCACCGCGACCACGGACGTGACCATCACCACGGCGAAGTCCAGCGACAGCGGCGCGTCCCGCGCCATCGTCGGCATCTCGGCCGGGACCGATCACACGTTCCCGTTCAGCATCGACATCAAGCTCGCCGACGTCGGTGGTCCGAGCGCCGGGCTGATGTTCGCGCTGGGCATCGTGGACAAGCTGACCCCGGGCGACCTCACCGGCGGCAAGTTCGTGGCCGGCACCGGCACCATCGACGACAGCGGAACCGTCGGTCCGATCGGCGGCATCGAGCTGAAGACGATCGGAGCGCGCGAGAAGGGCGCCCAGTACTTCCTGACGCCCAAGGACAACTGCGCGGCCGCCGCCAAGGACACCCCCGACGGGCTCACTCTTGTCAAGGTCAACACCATCGACGACGCGATGAACGCCCTGAAGGACATCAGCTCCGGCAAGACCGCCGACCTGCCGAAGTGCACCACCAAGGGCTGAGGGACCGACCGGCGGCGGCACACACGGGCCGTACGGCGTGATGGGGGCGCCCCCGGAAGTCCGGGTGCGCCCCCATCCACGTACACCAGGACGTCAGTCCGCGAACGTCGCAGACAACGCCTCCGCCAGACCCGGCACCAGGCCCGCGCCCGTGAGGACCTCGGTCGGCGCGTCCTTCTCGCGCAGACGCAGTGCCGAGTCGCGGGTGCCGTCGCGCAGGACGCCGACCGTCATCCGGACCTCCTGGCGGTCCGGGTGCTCGGCGACCCACTTCGCGAGCTTCTTGTCGCTCAGGCCCTCCGGGACGGAGGCCTCCGCGGACGGCGGCAGCATCAGCCGCTCCACGGTGAGTGCACAGCCGACCACGGCGTCGGGCCAGGCGATGGTGCCGAGGAACTCGTCCAGCGGCTTGTCGGCAGGGATCTCGTCCTGCTCGATGGGGGTGAGACCGGTGGTCTCGGGCTCGTCCTGCAGGCCGAGCTGGGCCGCGAGGCCGGGCTCCTGGGTCCGCAGTCGCGCGGTGTCTACGAGGGCGAAGAGGCGAGCGGGCTGGTCCCAGCCGAGGCCGGATGCGTACTCGTCGATCTCGAGTACGGCCCGGGTGAGCGGGCTCGCTGCCATGGGAGTGTTGGACATGGTCACAATCCTGCCTCGTTCGTACCCGGATCCGGGAACCGAGTAAAGCGTGAGTAAGTTGCATAGATGAGGCTCCACGATCACGGAGCCTGACGGATGGTCCGCTTCACGGGGACCTGACGGATCAACAGCGAACTTCGAGGTGCGCACCTTGGCTTTCCAGATGCCGGACCGCGGCGGAGGCCCGACGGGGCCACGGATCAGAGTGGGCCGACCGTCCCGGCGTGTCCGGACCCTGCTCATGACACTGGGCGTGCTGGCCGTGCTGGCCATGGCGTTCGTCATGTTCGCGGGGTTCTGGACGGACTGGCTCTGGTACCGGTCGGTTCACTACTCGTCCGTCTTCACGACCACCCTGTGGACCAAGATCGGGCTCTTCTTCGTGTTCGGCCTGATCATGGCGGCCTCGGTCGGCGTGAACATCTGGCTGGCACACCGGCTGCGACCGCCGCTGAGCGCGATGTCGATGGAGCAGCAGAGCCTCGACCGGTACCGGATGGGGATCGCGCCCTACAAGAGGTGGCTGCTGCTCGGCATCACCTCCCTGGTGGGGCTGATCGCCGGCGCGTCGGCGTCGGGCCAGTGGCGCACGTGGCTGATGTGGGTGAACGGGGTCCCCTTCCACCAGAAGGACCCCCAGTTCCACCTCGACGTCTCCTTCTATGCCTTCGATCTGCCCTGGTACCGCTTCCTGCTCGGCTTCGGCTTCGCCGCCGCCGTGCTCTCGCTGATCGCCGCCGCGCTCACGCACTACCTCTACGGAGGGCTCAGGATCACCTCCCCGGGCGCGCGCGCCACGGCCGCGGCGACCGGGCATCTGTCGGTGCTGCTGGGCATCTTCGTCGCCCTGAAGGCGGTCGCCTACTGGCTCGACCGCTACGGACTCGCCGTGAAGTCCAGCGACTTCAAGGCGACCGGCAACTGGACGGGTCTCAGGTACGTCGACGCCAACGCGTATCTGCCCGCCAAGACGATCCTGTTCTGCATCGCCGTCATCTGCGCGCTGCTGTTCTTCGCCACCCTGTGGCGGCGCACCTGGCAGCTGCCCGTCATCGGCTTCGGCCTGATGGTCCTGTCGGCGATCCTCATCGGCGGTCTCTACCCGGCGATCGTGCAGAAGTTCCAGGTCCAGCCGAACGAGCAGGCCAAGGAAGCGCCGTACGTCGAGAAGAACCTGAAGGCGACCCGCGAGGCCTACGGCATCGACGGCACCCAGGTCTCGGAGTACGCGGGCAAGAGCGACACCAAGGACAAGACCAAGCAGCGCGACGACGCCGACACCACGGCGAGCATCCGTCTGCTGGACCCGAACATCGTCTCGCCGACGTTCCAGCAGTTGCAGCAGATGAAGAACTACTACGCGTTCCCGACCAACCTGGACGTCGACCGGTACAGCAAGGACGGCAAGGACCAGGACACGGTCATCGGACTGCGCGAGCTGAACCTGAACGGCATTCCGAAGAACAACTGGATCAACGACCACTTCCGCTACACGCACGGATACGGCGTGGTGGCCGCCAAGGGCACCACGGCGACCTCCGGTGGCCGGCCCGTCTTCACCGAGTCCGACCTGCCGTCCAAGGGCGACCTGGGGACGTACGAGCAGCGGGTCTACTACGGCGAGAAGACCACGCAGTACTCGATCGTCGGCGGCCCCCAGAAGGAGATCGACTACTCCGACGACAGCGGTGAGAAGACCACCAGCTACAAGGGCGAGAGCGGGGTCAGCCTCTCCAGCCCGGTCAACCGTGCCGCGTACGCCGTGGCGTTCGGCGAGCCGCAGATCCTCTACTCGGGCGCGATCGGCGAGGGTTCCCGGATCCTCTACAACCGCACCCCCAAGGACCGTGTCGAGGCGGTGGCCCCCTGGCTGACCATCGACGGCGACGCCTACCCGGCCGTGGTCGACGGCAAGATCCAGTGGATCGTCGACGCCTACACCACGACCAACGGCTACCCGTACGCCTCCCGCACCACCCTCGGTGACACGACGGCGGACTCACTCACCGCGACCAACAACCAGCGCGCGGTGGTGGCCCAGCAGAACCAGGTCAACTACATCCGCAACTCGGTGAAGGCGACCGTCGACGCGTACACCGGCGAGGTCAAGCTCTACCAGTGGGACACCAAGGACCCGGTCCTCAAGACCTGGATGAAGGCGTTCCCGAACACGGTGAAGCCGAAGACGTCCATCTCGCAGTCGCTCATGGACCATCTGCGGTACCCGCAGGACCTGTTCAAGGTCCAGCGCGAGCTGCTCACCCGCTACCACGTGAAGGACGCGCAGACGTTCCTCAGCGGCAGCGAGGTGTGGCAGGTCCCGGACGACCCGACCAACAAGTCGGGCAACGCGGTGCCGCCGTACTACCTGAGCATGCAGATGCCCGACCAGAAGGCGCAGACGTTCTCGCTGACGACGACGTTCACTCCGAACGGCCGGGACAACCTGAGCGCCTTCATGTCGGTCGACTCCGAGGCGGGCACCAGTGACTACGGCAAGATCAGAATCCTGAAACTGCCGACCAGTGAACCCGTCGACGGGCCCAAACAGGTCCAGAGCCAGTTCAACTCCCAACAGGACATCGCCGAGTCGATCAGACTTCTGAAGGGTGGGGACTCGGAAGTCGAGTACGGCAATCTGCTGACGGTTCCGCTCGACGGAGGACTGCTCTACGTGGAGCCCGTCTACGTACGCGGTGGCGACCTCAAGTACCCCCTGTTGCGCAAGGTGTTGGTGACCTACGGAGGCAACACCGCCTTCGAGGACACGCTCGACCAGGCGCTCAACAAGATCTTCGGGACGGAGAGTACGACCAGTCCACCGACGGACACGGGGACCACGCCACCGCCGACGTCGAGCAACCCGACGGTCCAGCAGGCGCTCACCGACGCCCAGAAGGCCTTCGACCAGGGCCAGGACGCCCTCAAGAAGGGCGACTGGACGGCGTACGGGCAGGCGCAGAAGGATCTTCAGGACGCTCTTAAGCGGGCCGAGGACGCTCAGACCAAGGCCGACAAGAGCGCCACCGGTGGCAGCGGCGGCAGCAAGAGCAACGACAAGGGCAGCGGTCCGAGCAGTAGTCCGAGCCCGAGCGGCAGCAGCAGTCCGAGCCCCAGCGGCAGCAGTAGTCCCAGCGGCGGTACGGGCTAGGGCGGGCCCGTCGGCCTGCCCGTCGGGTCGGCCGACGGCTGGTCCGGTTCTTGGATCAGCCGCTGGTCAGAGGCCACCTCCGCGCCGTGGTACGGTTGCAACACAACGGCGCGGGGTGGAGCAGCTCGGTAGCTCGCTGGGCTCATAACCCAGAGGTCGCAGGTTCAAATCCTGTCCCCGCTACTGAAAAGCGAAGGCCCGGATCCTCTCAGGATCCGGGCCTTCGCTGTGTGCGCACACGTGTACTGCATCCGTATGGCGACCTGAGTAGGACGCGTGCGCGGGGTGCGGGCGGCGACCATGGGCGACGCGCCGAAGACTGCGCCATCTGTGGGGAGTTGAGAAAACTGTGTTTGACTTGTCTCTCTGTGGGCATGTCGACAAAACGCTGAAGTGACCTCACTGACTGCGGTATACCAGGTGTACCCAGGTTGCAGGTGGTGCGACGATGGACGTTATGGGGGACAAGGCAACTCTGTTGGAGACAGGGCGTTTTGTGCAGCCTTCAGACCGGGACGAAACCGGCGAGGCTGCCGAGGAAGCACGTCAGCGGCTCGCCGCCGAGGCCGGCGACGTCGAGGCGATGAGTGTCCTCGGAGCGATGTTGCTGCGCCGCGGTGATCTCGACGGAGCCGAGCCTCAGTTGCGCGCTGCCACCGCCGCCGGTGACCGCGCCGCCGCCAACAACCTTGGTGTCCTCCTGCATCAGCGCGGGTACGCCGACGACGCCGCCGGGTGGTGGCGGATCGCCGCCGTAGCCGGGTCCGCGGCCGCCGCGCACGCGCTCGGGCGCTATCACCGGGAGCGGGGAGACGAGCCTGCCGCCGAGTACTGGCTGCGCCAGTCCGCCGAGCAGGGGCATGCCCTCGGGGCGTACGCGCTCGCCGATCTGCTGGAGCACCGCAGTGACGTCGGCGCGGAGCAGTGGATGCGGGCAGCCGCCGAGCGGGGGCACCGTGAGGCCGCGTACCGGCTCGCGCGCACGCTCGACCGCAAGGCCGCGGACGCGGGCGAGGGCAGGGGCGACAACGGTGTCATCGGGGTCATAGGAGCCGCCGGTGAAGAGGCCGAGCAGTGGTACCGGCAGGCCGCCGCGCGGGGGCACCGGCGGGCCGCGCTGCACCTCGGGGCGATCCTGGAGAAGCGGGGGCACCTCAAGGAGGCCGGGCGCTGGTATCTGACGTCCGCCAAGGACGGAGAGGCCCGGGCCGCCTGCGCGCTCGGGTTCCTGCTGCGGGACGCGGGGGACACGGAGAGCGCGGCCGTGTGGTGGCTGCGGGCCGCGCAGGACGGGGACGGGAACGCCGCGAACGCGCTGGGGGCGCTGCACGCCGAGCGTGGCGAGACGCAGACCGCGGAGCGGTGGTACCGGGCCGCCATGGACGCCGGTGATGTGAACGGCGCGTACAACCTCGGGCTGCTCTGCGCCGAGCAGGGGAGGACCGCGCAGGCCGAGCAGTGGTATCGGCGGGCCGCGTACGCGGGGCACCGTGAGGCCGCGAACGCGCTGGCGATCCTGTTGCTTCAGGTCGGTGACTCGGCCGGGGCCGAGCCGTGGTTCTCCAAGGCCGCGGAGGCCGGGAGTGTGGACGCCGCGTTCAACCTCGGGATCCTGCATGCCGGGCGGGGGAGCGAGGACGACGAGGAGGCGGCGCTGCGGTGGTACGAGCGGGCGGCTTCCGCCGGGCACACCGAGGCGGCGCTGCAGGTCGGGATCGCGCGGCTGCGGGACGGGGACGAGCTGGAGGCGGAGCGGCATCTGAGGTGTGCGGCGGGGGGCGGTAGCGCGGAGGCCGCGTATCGGCTGGCCGCCGTGCTCGACGCTCGGCGGCCGCCGGCGCCCGCGCATGAGCTCGGGGAGCCGGCGCAGGAGAAGAGTGAGTGCGAGGAGTGGTACGAGCGGGCTGCCTCTCTCGGGCATCGGCGGGCGCAGGTGCGGGTCGGGATGCTCGCCGCGGCTCGGGGCGATGTGGTGGAGGCGGCTCGGTGGTACCGGTCGGCCGCGGAGGCCGGGTCTCGGAACGGGGCCTTCAACCTGGGGCTGCTGTTGGCTCGGGAGGGGAGTGAGCCGGAGGCCGCGTTGTGGTGGACCCGGGCGGCGGATGCGGGGCATGGGCGGGCGGCGCTTCGGCTCGCGCTCGTGTATGCGCGACGGGGGGAGTTGGCGGAGGGGCAGCGGTGGGCTGATCGGGCGGTTGCGCTGGGGCCCGCGGAGGTGGCTGAGCGGGCGGCTCGGTTGCGGGATGCGTTGCGGCAGGAGTTGTCTGCGTGAGTGTGGGGCGGTGGGTGGGGGCTGGCCTTGGCTTGTTCTCGCCCCCGCCGCCCCTACCCGACCCATCCCAGGGGCTGCGCGCCTGACCCCTGCGCGCCTGACCCCTGCGCCCCGCCGGGTCGGTCCTGGACTCCTGCGGGGCTGTGCGTTCGAGCGTCGTAGGGGGGCGTGTACGGGATTTGCGCTGGTCCACCTGGTTGACGTAATGTTCAGTTCATCGACGCGGGGTGGAGCAGCTCGGTAGCTCGCTGGGCTCATAACCCAGAGGTCGCAGGTTCAAATCCTGTCCCCGCTACTTGAAGGCGAAGGACCCAGATCATTCAGATCTGGGTCCTTCGGCGTTTTCGGGGATGCGGGGGGCAAAGGAAAGCCCCGGCGTCCGTGGAGGCCGGGGCTTCGGGAGAGTCAGGCTGATGCGCAGGTGGGGCACAGGCCCCGGTATGTCACCTCTACGTCCGACACCGTGAAGCCGAAGCGCTCCGAGTCGGGGAGGTCGGCGAGCGGGTTGCCGCTCGGGTGGACGTCGCGGATCGAGCCGCACTGGGCGCAGACCAGGTGGTGGTGCGGACGGTGCGCGTTCGGGTCGTAGCGCTTGGCGCGCTTGTCCGTCGCGACTTCCAGCACCTCGCCGAGCGAGACCAGCTCACCCAACGTGTTGTAGACGGTCGCCCGGGAGATCTCGGGCAGCTTGGCGACGGCTCGGGCATGCACCTCGTCGGCCGTCAGATGGACGTGATCGCCGTCGAGGACCTCGGCCACGACACGCCGCTGCGCGGTCATTCGCCATCCGCGTCCGCGCAGTCGTTCCAACAGGTCACTCATACAGGCCAGCTTAACAGCAAGGTGACCAGATCCTGAATGGGTGTGAATTTGGACGAGTGATTGACTTGGATATTGTCTAATATAGGATCGGTTCGGCATTGGCCATTGGGTGGGACTGGGCAGGACTGGTCCGGAATGACGCAGGAGGCGCACGTGACGCAGGGACCGCTTACGACGGAGGCCGGCGCGCCGGTTGCCGACAACCAGAACAGCGAGACCGCGGGCGTCGGTGGCCCGGTGCTCGTTCAGGACCAGCTGCTTCTCGAGAAGCTCGCCCACTTCAACCGTGAGCGCATCCCGGAGCGTGTCGTGCACGCCCGGGGCGCCGCCGCCTACGGCACCTTCACGGTCACCGCGGATGTCACCCGGTACACCCGTGCCACGTTCCTCTCCGAGGTCGGCAAGCAGACCGAGACCTTTCTGCGGTTCTCGACCGTGGCCGGCAACCTCGGCTCCGCGGACGCGGTCCGTGACCCCCGCGGCTTCGCGCTGAAGTTCTACACCGAAGAGGGCAACTACGACCTCGTCGGCAACAACACCCCGGTGTTCTTCATCAAGGACGCCATCAAGTTCCCCGACTTCATCCACACGCAGAAGCGCGACCCGTACACCGGTTCGCAGGAGGCCGACAATGTGTGGGATTTCTGGGGCCTGAGCCCCGAGAGCACGCATCAGGTGACCTGGCTCTTCGGGGACCGGGGGATCCCGGCCTCCTACCGGCATCTCAACGGGTACGGCTCGCACACGTACCAGTGGAACAACGAGGCCGGAGAGGTCTTCTGGGTCAAGTACCACTTCAAGACCGACCAGGGCATCAAGAACCTCACCCAGGCGGAGGCCGACAAGCTCGCCGGTGAGGACCCCGACTCCCACCAGCGCGACCTGCGCGAGGCCATCGAGCGCGGTGAGTTCCCGTCCTGGACCGTGCAGGTGCAGATCATGCCGGCGGCCGACGCGGCGACCTACCGGTTCAACCCGTTCGACCTCACCAAGGTGTGGCCGCACGAGGACTACCCGCCGATCGAGATCGGCAGGCTGGAGCTCAACCGCAACCCGGAGAACATCTTCGCCGAGGTCGAGCAGTCCATCTTCTCGCCGGCGCACTTCGTGCCGGGTATCGGGCCTTCGCCCGACAAGATGCTTCAGGGGCGGCTCTTCGCCTATGGCGACGCGCACCGCTACCGCGTCGGCATCAACGCCGACCACCTGCCGGTGAACCGCCCGCACGCCGCCGAGGCACGCACGAACTCCCGTGACGGCTTCCTGTACGACGGCCGTCACAAGGGCGCGAAGAACTACGAGCCGAACAGCTTCGGCGGTCCGTTCCAGACGGACCGGCCGCTGTGGCAGCCGATCGCGGTGACGGGCCACACCGGTGAGACCGAGGCGCCGTCCCACTCCGAGGACGACGACTTCGTGCAGGCGGGCAATCTGTACCGCCTGATGTCGGAGGACGAGCAGGGGCGGCTGATCGCGAACCTGGCGGGTTTCGTCGCCAAGGTCTCCCGTGACGACATCGCCGAGCGCGCGATCAACAACTTCCGTCAGGCTGACGAAGACTTCGGCAAGCGGCTGGAGGCCGCGGTCCAGGCCCTGCGCGGCTGACAACCAGTACTGGATCGCTTGTCGTGGGCGGTGGGCCGGATCCCTCTGAGTGATGGGGGGTCCGGCCCGTCGGCATGTGCGGGCCCGGCAGTTCCCGGGCGTCTACGCGGGTACTCGCTGCCGCTTCGGTGCCCAGCAGCGGATGATGTCGCGGACCGAGACGATGCCGACCGGGCCGTTGTCGTCGAGCACGATCAGGTGTCGGAAGCCGCCGTGTGCCATCGCCGCCGCGGCTTCCTCCAGGGTCCAGACGGGGGCGGCGAAGACGACGTCGGTCGTGGTGTGGGTGCCCGCGGTCTCGGTGTCCGGGTTCTGTCCGAGGGCGATCGAGTTGAGGATGTCGCGTTCGGTGAGGATGCCGAGGCCGGAGGAGTCCTCGTCGTGGACGACGGCCGCGCCTACGCGGCGGGAGGACATCAGGCAGGCCGCCTGACGGAGAGTGTGTGCCGGGCCGATGGTCAGGACCACCGTGCTCATGGCGTCGCGGACGAGCATGGGCTGGAGCCACCTCCTTGGTGAAGCGCCAAGAGAAGCGATTCACAAGTTCACAAGTGGGGGGACTCTCAGAGTCGCAGTTAAAGGGAGGGTCAACAAGAGGGCGTGCGGTGAGTTTCGGGGGCGCCCATGGGTCACAAGGGCGCGCCACCGGCTCTTCAGTACCGCTGGTTCAGATAGCCCAGCAGCTCGTCATGGAGGATGCCGTTCGACGCGGCCGCGTTGCCGCTGTGCGGGCCCGGGCGGCCGTCGAGGCCCGTGAAGGATCCGCCCGCCTCGGTCACCACGATCGCGTTCGCCGCCATGTCCCACAGCGACAGCTCGGGCTCCGCGCAGATGTCCACCGAACCCTCCGCGACCATCATGTACGGCCAGAAGTCGCCGTACCCGCGCGTGCGCCAGACCGCCTTCGTCAGGTCAAGGAAGCCGTCGAGGCGGCCCTGGTCCTCCCAGCCGGACAGCGAGGAGTACGCGAAGGACGCGTCGGACATCCGCGAGACCTGGGAGACCTTCAGACGCGTGGCCGAGGACAGGCTGCGGCCGGTGAACGCGCCGTGCCCCTTCGCCGCCCACCAGCGGCGGCCCAGCGCGGGCGCGGAGACCACCCCGACCACCGGCTGGTAGCCGCCCTCGCCCGCTTCCATCAGGGAGATCAGCGTGGCCCAGACGGGCACCCCGCGGACGTAGTTCTTGGTGCCGTCGATCGGGTCGATCACCCAGCGGCGAGGGCCGGTGCCCTCGATGCCGTACTCCTCGCCGAGGATCGCGTCGCGCGGCCGTGCCCGCTGGAGGTGGCCGCGGATCAGCTCCTCGGCGGCCTTGTCCGCCTCGCTCACCGGCGTCATGTCCGGCTTGGTCTCGACCTTGAGGTCGAGCGCCTTGAACCGGTCCATCGTCGCCGCGTCGGCGGCGTCCGCCAGGACATGGGCCAGGCGCAGGTCATCGCGATAGTCGGGCATGACTGCACCGTATATGGCCCACTCGGGCCACAGCCATACGGCCCGGGGGATCATCGCGCACGGACATGGGCGCTCGGGGCGCCTCGGGGCGCGAGCCGCACGGCCCGGTTGATCATCGCGGCGTGCGGGGATCGGCGTACGCCCCTCAACGCCGCCGCGAACCCTTGACAGTGCCCCTGTGCGCGTCAAATCTGAGCTGCAGTGCCGCCCGCTCGCCCCCAGGGAGGCGAAAGATGCCTGCAGCGCGGGAATCCCTTCTGGATGCCGCCTATACGGCGCTCGCACACCGCCCGTGGTCCACGGTGCGGATGGTCGACGTCGCCGCCGTGGCCGGTGTGTCCCGCCAGACGCTGTACAACGAGTTCGGAAGCAAGGAGGGGCTCGCACGCGCCCTCGTACGGCGCGAGGCCGACGGCTATCTCGCCGGGGTCGAGCGCGCGCTGGCCGCCCACGCGGACGCGCGCGAGCGGCTGGTCGCGACCGCCGAGTGGACCACGTCGGCGGCCCGGGGCAACGCGCTCGTACGGGCCATGCTGACCGGGTGCTGGAGTGAGCGGCTGCCGTCGCCGACGCTCTCGGCGGTGCCGTCGTCGTCCGCGGTGCCCGCGCAGCGGAGGGCGGACGGGCCGTTGCCCTCGCCGGCGGACTTCGTGGCGCTCGTACGGGACCGGGCCGTCGCGGCGTTGTCCGGGCCCGGGGCGATGAGGGGGGACGTGGGGGAATTGACCGGGGCGTGTGAGCTGGTGGTGCGGTTGTCGTTGTCGTGTGTCGCGGCTCCGCCGGGGGAGGGTGGGGTGACGGAGCTGGTACGCGGTGCGTTGCCACGGCAGTTGAGGTGACGCCTTCCGGGGTGCCTCGGCAGCTGGGCGGGCGGGTGCGGCGTGTGGGTGGCTGGTCGCGCAGTTCCCCGCGCCCCCGAAGAGACTCCCCCGCGCCCCCCAAAGACTTCGCCGCGCCCCCGAGAAGACTTCCCCGCGACCCTGACGGGGCGCTTCAGTGGGCGGAGCCCGAGAGCTGTAGGCCGATGACGCCGATGATGACGAAGCTGATGGAGACGATCTTGAGCGTCGACACCAGGTCGCCGAGGAAGACCATGCCGTAGATGGCGGTGCCCGCCGCGCCGATGCCGGTCCATACCGCGTACGCCGGGCCGACGTCGAGCTTGCGCAGAGCGAGGGTGAGCAGACCGAAGCTGCCGAGCGCGAAGACGCAGAAGGCGATGGTCGGCCAGAGTCTGGTGAAGCCGTGCGAGAGTTTCAGACAGACCGCGAAGCCGGTTTCGAGCAGTCCCGCCACAACGACCAGCAGCCACGCCATGTCTCGTCCTCCCGTATCCGCACGTCGACTGCTTCGCCTGGCCTGGGTCCGGCTTGGTGCGATTATGCATTTGCCGACCGGCTAAGCACTTACCGACGGGCCGCCCACGCAAACAACGCGGAGGTCACAAGGGGGCTCAGGGGACTCAGTCACCCTCCGTGCGCTCGCGCGTCGCCAGCAGCCGACGCAGGGAGTAGAGCCGCTGCGGGTCCGCGTGGCCGTCCGCCACCCACTGGTCCAGCGCGCAGTCCGGTTCGTCGTGGCTGCACGCGCGCGGACAGCCCTCGGTTCCGGGTTCGAGGTCGGGGAAGGCGTGGATGACCCGGGACGGGTTGACGTGGTGCAGGCCGAAGGAGCGGACGCCCGGAGTGTCGATGACCCAGCCCTCGCTGCCCGGCAGCGGGATCGCGCGCGCCGAGGTCGTGGTGTGCCGGCCCCGGCCCGTGACGGCGTTCACGCGGCCGGTGCTGCGCCGCCGCTCCTGCGAGACCAGCGCGTTGACCAGGGTCGTCTTGCCGACGCCGGAGTGCCCGACGAACGCCGTGATCTTGCCGTCAAGCTGCTTGCGCACCCGGTCCACCGCCGCGCCGCTCTCCAGCTCCTCACGGCTCGTCACGACGTAGGGGACGCCCAACGCCCCGTAAAGCTCCAGGAGTTCGTCGGGCGGGGCGAGGTCCGACTTGGTCAGCACCAGCAGGGGTTCCAGGCCGGCGTCGTACGCCGCGACCAGGCAGCGGTCGATCAGGCGCGGGCGCGGCTCGGGGTCGGCGAGGGCGGTGACGATGGCGAGTTGGTCGGCGTTGGCGACGACCACGCGCTCGTAGGGGTCGTCGTCGTCGGCCGTGCGGCGCAGTACCGAGCTGCGCGGCTCGATGCGGACGATGCGGGCGAGGGTGTCCTTCTCGCCGGACAGGTCACCGACGATCGCGACACGGTCGCCGACGACGGCGGCTTTTCGGCCCAGCTCGCGGGCCTTCATCGCCGTCACGAGGCGGTCCTCGACGAGGCAGGTCAGGCGGCCCCGGTCGACGGTGACGACCATGCCCTCGACCGCCTCCTCGTGCTTGGGGCGGATGTTCGTACGCGGACGGTTGCCCTTGCGGTTGGGGCGCTGGCGGATGTCGTCCTCGTCGGTGTGCTTGCCGTAGCGGCGCATGATCCCGGTCCGCCCGTCAGTTCCCGAGCATTCCGGTCCACAGATCGGGGAAGTCCGGCAGGGTCTTCGCCGTCGTCGCCACGTTCTCGATCTGCACCCCCTCCACCACCAGCCCGATGATCGCGCCGGCGGTCGCCATGCGGTGGTCGTCGTAGGTGTGGAAGATGCCGCCGTGCAGTCGGCGCGGGCGGATGTGCAGGCCGTCGGCGGTCTCGGTGACGTCACCGCCGAGTTCGTTGATCTCCTTGGTGAGCGCGGCCAGCCGGTCCGTCTCGTGCAGGCGCAGATGGGCCACGCCCCGCAGGGTGGACGGGGAGTCGGCGAGGGCCGCGACCGCCGCGATGCCCGGGGTCAGCTCGCCGACCTCGCTCAGGTCCACGTCGATGCCGTGGATCGCACCCGAACCGGTGAACTCCAGACCGCTGTCGGTCAGTTCGCAGGAACCGCCCATCTCGGTGAAGATCTCCCGCAGCCGGTCACCGGGCTGGGTGGTGTGCGCGGGCCAGTCGGGGACGACGACCGTGCCGCCGGTCACCAGGGCCGCCGCCAGGAACGGCTGGGCGTTCGACAGGTCCGGCTCGATGATCAGGTCGCGGCCGAGCAGCGCGCCGGGCGTGACCCGCCAGACGTTGGGCTCGCCGCCCGACTCCGGGGTGTCCACCTGCGCGCCGACCGCGCGCAGCATGTCGACCGTCATCCGGATGTGCGGCATGGAGGGCAGCGTCGAGCCGGTGTGCCGGACCTCGACGCCCTGGTTGAAGCGATGGCCGGACAGGAGGAGGGCGCTCACGAACTGGGACGACGAGGACGCGTCGATCTCCACCGGGCCGCCGTCCAGGGCGCCGCCGCCGTGCACGGTCAGCGGCAGCGCGCCGCGGCCGTCGTCGTCGATGCGGGCGCCGAGCAGCCGCAGCGCGTCGATCACCCCGTTCAGCGGGCGCTCGTACGACCGGGGGTCGCCGTCGAAGCGGATGGGGCCGTCCGCGAGGGCGGCGACCGGGGGCAGGAAGCGCATCACGGTGCCGGCGTTGCCGACGTCGACCGTGGCCGGGCCCTGAAGACCCGAGGGGATGACCCGCCAGGCCTCGCCGGAGGCGTCCGGGCCCGCGGCGACCGTGGAGCTGGACGCCACCGTCTCCTCGATGCCGACGCCCATCGCGCGCAGCGCGCCCGCCATCAGCAGCGTGTCGCGGGAGCGCAGCGGGCGGCGCAGCCAGCCCGGCTCCGAGGCGAGCGCGGCGAGGACCAGGGCGCGGTTGGTGACCGACTTGGACCCCGGCACGTGGACCGTCGCGTCGACGGCTCCGCTCGCGTGCGGGGCGGGCCAGAGGGCGGTGTGGGCGGGGTTCGCGGTCATGCGCCCACTTTAGTGGGTGGGGGTGGGGGTAGATCTTGATCAAAAGTGACGGAATGTGAGCGAATGACTCAGGGGTGCCTCAACGTCCCAGCACTCAGCACTCGACGTACCGGCAGCCGGCACTCAACGCCCCAGCAGCCAGCGGCCGCCGCCCAGCAGGGAGCACAGGGACACCGCGTGGAACAGGAACAGCCACAGCCCCGCCGGGACGTGGGTGAGGCGGGAGAGCTGGTCGGGGTCGGAGTCGCCGGCGCCGCCCCGGCTGCGCTTGGCCTGGAGCTCGAAGGCCGGACGGACGCCTCCGAGCAGCAGGAACCACACCACGGCGTACGCGAACGCCGCCTGCACCTGGGGTCCGGCGAGCCAGGACACCACCAGGAACGTGCCGCCGGTGAGGACCACCGTGAGCGCACCGTAGGCGTTGCGGATCATCACCAGCATCGCGACGAGCAGGGCCGTGGCCAGCCACAGGAGCAGAGTGATGCGGCCCACGCCCAGCAGCGCGGCGCCGCCGAGACCGAGCAGCGGGGGAGCCGTGTAGCCGGCCGCCGCGGTGAGGATCATGCCGAGGCCGGTCGGCTTGCCGCGGCTGACGGTGAGACCGCTGGTGTCGGAGTGCAGCCGGATACCACTGAGGCTCCGCCCGGTCAGCAGCGCCACCAGTCCGTGGCCGCCCTCGTGCGCGATGGTGATGGCGTTGCGGGAGAGACGCCAGACGCCGTGCGGGACGATCACCGCGAGAGCGGCGACCATGGTGGCTATCACCACCCACAGGTCGGGGTCCGGCTGGGTGCCGGAGACCTGGTCCCAGAGGGAGGCCAGCGAGGTGGATGCGGTGCTGTCCATTGTCTGCGGTGGCTCCCTCTGATGTCGCGGAATCTGGCAGTGTGGCACGTATGTGCGGACGGTATGCAGCGAGTCGTAGGCCCGAGGATCTCGCAGGAATCTTTGAGGTCGAGAAGTGGGACCCCGAGGAGACCTTGGACCCCGACTACAACGTGGCTCCGACCAAGGAGGTCTATGCCGTCCTCGACCGCCCACTTAAGGACGCGCAGAGCCCGAAGCCGGTTCGCCAGCTGCGCAGACTCAAGTGGGGGCTCGTCCCGTCCTGGGCCAAGACGCCCGAGGGCGGCGCCCGGATGATCAACGCCCGCGCCGAGACCGTGCACGAGAAGCCCTCGTACCGCCGTGCCTTCGCCGCCCGGCGCTGCGTCATCCCCGCCGACGGCTACTACGAGTGGGTCACCGGGTCCGCCGAGCGCGATCTCGAGGTCGAGGGCAAGAAGAAGCGGCCGCGCAAGCAGCCGTACTTCGTGCTCCCCGCGGACGGCTCGGTCTTCGCGATGGCCGGGCTGTACGAGTTCTGGCGCGACAGGACGCTCCCCGACGACCACCCCAGGGCCTGGTGGGTGACCTGCTCGGTGATCACGACCGAGGCGGAGACCTCGCCGCTCGCGGTCGCGCCCGCCGAGGGGCCGTACGCCCTCGCAGACATCCACCCGCGGATGCCCCTGATGCTCACCCCGGACCGCTGGGACGCCTGGCTCGACCCGGCCCGTACGGATGTCGACGGCCTGCGCGAGCTGCTCGCGCCGCCGCCCGCCGGGCTGATGCGCGCCTATCCCGTCTCCACGGCCGTCAGCAATGTCCGCAACAACGGGCCGGAGCTGCTGAAGCAGCTGGAGGGCCCCGAAGAGGGCACACTTTTCTGACGTGACGGAGATCATGGAAGTCCGACATGACGGAGCTCCTGCAAGCCTGACGTGACGGAGATCATGGAAGCGATCGACACGATCGAGACGGACGCCGGTACCGCCCGCGTCACCTGGCACCGGGCCGGGAAGCCACGCCTCGTGCTCGCCGTGAGTCACGGCGCGGGCGGCGGTATCGAGGCGCGCGATCTCCAGGCGCTGGCCGCGGTGCTGCCCGGGTACGGAGTGAGCGTCGCGCTCGTCGAGCAGCCCTGGCGGGTGGCCGGGAAGAAGGTGGCGCCCGCGCCGAAGACCCTGGATGTGGGATGGCGGGGCCTGTGGCCCACGGTCGCGAAGCCCGGACTGCCGGTGGTCGCGGGCGGGCGCAGCGCCGGAGCCCGCGTCGCCTGCCGTACGGCGACGGAACTCGGCGCCACCGCCGTCCTCGCCCTCAGTTTCCCGCTGCACCCACCCGGCAAGCCCGAGAGGTCCCGCGCCGACGAACTCCTCGGCGCCGGGGTGCCCACCCTCGTGGTCCAGGGCGGCAACGACCCGTTCGGGAGGCCCGCGGAGTTCCCGAAGGGCTCGCATGAGCTGATCGAGGTGCCGTACGGCGATCATGGCTTCGCCGTGCCGAAACGGGCACCGATCGACCAGGATGCGGCCCTGGAGATCATCACCGACGGTGTCGTGAGGTGGATCGCGTCACTCGGGTGACACACGGGAATGTCGGGCGGCGGACCACTGTTGTGCCGAGCAGACAGCACGGAGCGTGCTGAACCGTTCGAACGAGAGGAAGTCCGCCGCATGGGTTCGACCATCTGCCCGAACCGCAGCAGTAGCCCTGAGCTGGACTGGACGGTGCTGCACGCGGCGAAGACCGCCCCCGTTCGAGCGGCGGCGGGTGTGGATGTTCGTCTATCCTCCGATTCGAGTGGGACCGGTTTCGGTCCTGCCACGTCGCTGGAGGAGGTGGGTCCGGTCACTGGGACCGACGCAGGGACCGATCACGGCCAGGCGGAGCAGCCCGAGGGCCAGGGCACGAGCACGGAGTCGTCCGCCGAGCGCACCGCGCGCTTCGAGCGGGACGCGCTCGAATTCCTCGACCAGATGTACTCGGCCGCCCTGCGCATGACGCGCAACCCGGCCGACGCCGAGGACCTGGTGCAGGAGACGTACGCGAAGGCGTACGCGTCCTTCCACCAGTTCCGCGAGGGCACCAACCTCAAGGCTTGGCTGTATCGCATTCTCACCAACACCTTCATCAACTCGTACCGCAAGAAGCAGCGCGAACCCCAGCGCAGTGCGGCCGAGGAGATCGAGGACTGGCAGCTCGCGCGTGCCGAGTCGCACATGTCGACCGGTCTGCGCTCCGCGGAGTCGCAGGCGCTCGACCACCTGCCCGACTCGGACGTCAAGGCTGCGCTGCAGGCGATCCCCGAGGAATTCCGCATCGCGGTCTATCTCGCTGATGTAGAAGGCTTTGCGTACAAGGAGATCGCGGACATCATGGGGACACCCATCGGTACGGTGATGTCCCGGCTGCACCGGGGCCGTCGCCAACTGCGCGGCATGCTCGAGGACTACGCCCGTGACCGCGGGCTGGTCCCGGCCGGCGCCGGAGAGTCGAACGAAGCGAAAGGCTCGGGCTCATGAGCTGCGGAGAGCCGCACGAGACGGATTGCAGTGAGGTACTCGATCACCTGTACGAGTTCCTCGACCATGAGATGCCGGACTCGGACTGCACCAAGTTCGAGGTGCACTTCGAGGAGTGCTCCCCGTGTCTCGAGAAGTACGGACTCGAGCAGGCCGTGAAGAAGCTGGTCAAGCGGTGCTGCGGCCAGGACGACGTGCCGACCGATCTGCGCGCCAAGGTCATGGGCCGCATCGACCTGATCCGGTCCGGTCAGACCGTGCCCGAGCACGACGTCACCGCGACACCCCAGGAGTCCTGAACTCCCCGGGGAGATCGTCCGGTTATCACCCGAACGTGCTAATCCGCGGGCTCCGAGCCCGCGGATTCGGCTATTGCCGCCCCCGTACCGTTCCCATCGTCCTAGGCTCCGGAGCCTGACCGGGGCAGGGGACGTCCGGGGGAGGGAACAAGGCGATGGGGTCGATTCCGACGTGGGCCCGTTTCTACGTCGTCTGTGTCGTCGCCGCAGCCCTGGCCTGCCTGGCTCCGCTGCCCGCCGTTCACGCACCCTGGTGGATCGTCGCCCTGCTGGCCGCGCTGTACGCCGGCTGCGAGCGCATCCCCTTCCCGCAGGGCCCCAAGGGTGCCGCCGCCCGCGTCGCCGAGCGGGGCGCGCCCAGAGGGCTGGGCACCTTCCTGCCCGTGCTGCTCGCCGGGGCCTTTCTGCTACCGCCGTCGGCCGCCGCGCTCGTGGCGCTGCCGGGCGCGCTGCTCGCCCGTGTGGAACAGCGGCCGCGGTGGCTGCGCCGGGTCTGGCGCGCGGCCCAGCTCGCCGTCGCGGTCTGGGCGGCGTCCCGGGTGCACTGGGCGCTGGGCGGCCGGGACGCGGTCGCCCTGCCCCACTTCCCGTACGCGCTCGTGCCCGCCGGGGCCGCGGTGCTCACCTTCTGCGTGGTGCTGACCGCCCTCGACGGCGGGATCCTGGCGCTCGCCGAGCGGGTGCCCGTGCGGGGCGCCTGGCGCGGGCTCTTCTCGCGCTCCCTCGCCTCCGTCGCCGTGCACGGGCTCGCCGGGCTGATGATGGCGGTGCTGTGGCGCAGCCCGTACGGTCCTGTCGCCGCGCTGCTCGTCCTGCTGCCGATGTACGTGTCCTGCTGGGCGTTCGCCCAGTACCACCGGGAGCGGGCCGCCCACCAGGCCACCATCCGGGCCCTCGTGCAGGCCGTCGACATCAAGGACGGATACACGCGCGGGCACAGTGAGCGGGTCGGGCAGGCGTCCATGATGATCGCCCGTGAGCTGGGCATGGACGACGAGCGCGTCGAAGTACTGCGGTTCGCCGGGATCCTGCACGACGTGGGGAAACTGGGCGTGCCCACCCGGCTCCTGCGCAAGGACGGGCCGCTGACGCCGGAGGAACGGCGGATCATCGAGCTGCATCCCGAGTACGGGCACGAGATGGTGCGCGGCATCGGCTTCCTCGGGGAGGCGCGCTCGGCGATCCTGCACCACCATGAGCGGATCGACGGGAGCGGATACCCGTACGGGCTGGTGGGGCGCCAGATCCCGGAGTTCGCACGCGTGGTGGCCGTCGCCGACGCGTTCGACGCGATGACGTCGACCCGGTCCTACCGGCGGGCCCGGCCGGTGCCGGTGGCGCTGGAGGAACTGGAACGGTGTGCGGGGGCGCAGTTCGATCCCGGGATGGTACGGGCCCTGGTGCGAGCGCTGGACCGACACGGGTGGCATCCTGCGGTGACCGCGGGGGTCTACCCGCTCACTCCGCCCGTTTCCAGTCGGACAGAAGCGAACCCGACAGACAAGGACCCGACCCCGACGGGCGCCAGCGGGCGCCGCACGGACCGGGACCCGGCGGGTGGCGACCCGCCGTCGAGCGGCGTCGTCGGGCGGGGGCGGTCATGAGTGCCGTCGGGGTGGAGATTCCCGGGTACGGGATCGTCGGGCGAGCCCCGGTCACCCTCACCCTCGTTCACGCGGTCGCCCTGCTCCTCGCGGTCGTCTCGCTGGCCGTCGTCTTCTGGCACGGTCTCGAGGAACGAGGAGTCGCGCTCGCCTTCGGGATCCTCATCGCCGTGGGGGAGCTGACCCGCTGGAGCGGGGCCGAGGAGCGGGAGGCGGCGCCCCTCGCCGCCGCCGGAGCCCTCGCGTACGCGCTGCTCGGCGAGAACGCCGGACACCACACCGACCACGGCGTCCTCGAGATAGTCGCGGTCGTCGTGGCCGCGGCCCTCATCGGTTGCGTACCGCACGTCGCCCGCGGTCGCGGGCCCACCGCCGACCACCTCACCCGGCGCGTCCTCACCGTCGCCTTCGCCGCCGTCTGCTTCCAACCCCTCTACAACCAGGGAAGGTTGACGGGCTGGAGCGGTCCCTCCTACGCCCTGCTGCTGGTCTCCCTGCTGGTGCTCACGGCGCTGTGCGACGCCGTGCTCGCGGCGGCGATGGCGCACGCCCGGACCCGCTGGCCCTTCGGACCGCTGCTGCGGGACGAGCTGCGGGCCACGCTCGGCATCGGGTCGGCGGTCTGCGCGACCGGGGCCGTGATGTCGCTCGCGGTGGCGGTCGTCGGGCTGTGGGCGCTGCCCGTGTTCTCGCTGCCCCTGCTGCTCACCCAGCTCTCCGTCCGGCGGTTCGCCGCTGTGCGCGTCACCTATCGGCAGACGATCGCCTCACTCGCGCGGGCGACCGAGATCGCCGGGTACACCCCCGCCGGGCACGCCCGGCGGGTCGCCGCGCTCAGCCGGGCCGTCGGCCGTGAGCTGGGGCTGTCCGAGCCCGATCTGACCATCCTGGAGTACGCGGCCCTCATGCACGACATCGGACAGCTCAGCCTCGTCGACCCGGTGCCCGCCGGAGCCACCTCCACGCTCTCCGCCGACGAGCAGCGGCGCATCGCCCTCCTCGGCGGCGCCGTCGTACGCCAGACCGGCGTGGACGCCGAGGTCGCCGTGGTCGTGGAGCGGCAGGCCGATCCGTACCGGGAGCAGCCGGTCACGGCACGGATCGTGCGGGCCGTCAACGCTTACGAGGAGATGGCCAGGGAAGCAGGCCCGGGCGGGCCCCTCACCGCCCTGGAGAAGCTGCGCCTGGCCACCGCCCGCGACTATCAGCCCGAGGTCGTGGAGTCGCTGGCCAGGGTCCTGTTGCGGGGCAGCCTTACCCTGCCCCAGGCTGGGTAACCCATGGGTAATGAGCGCCCGTCCAACGGTCCGTGGTTGGATGCGAGGAAGAGGGTGTTCGGGGGCACGGGCCAGCCCGGGGCTGCGCTGTCTTCAAGAAACTCTTCAAGGGACCGGCAGGCGGGAAACGCAAGGAACTGGCAGGCGGGAATCGTGAGGATCTTCGGCAAGGGACGGCACCGGCCCTCCGCCTCATGGCGGCAGGCCACCGATCGCGCGTTCACGCTGATCGGCGACGGCCGGTACGAGGACGCGGGAGCGCTGCTGACGCGCGCCGCGGACCTGGAGCCCTGGCTGTCGGAGTCCTGGTTCAACCTGGCCCTGCTGCACAAGTTCCGGCACGACTGGGAGCAGGCGCGGGCCGCGGGCCTCAGGGCCGTCGCACTCCTCGACCGGGAGGCGGGCGCCCCCGACTGGTGGAACGTCGGGATCGCCGCCACCGCCCTGCAGGACTGGCCGCTGGCCCGCCGCGCCTGGCAGGCGTACGGGCTGCGGGTGCCCGGCGGGGCCGCCGTCTCCGGGGAACCGGTGGGCATGGACCTCGGCAGTGCGGCCGTACGGCTGTCGCCGGAGGGCGAGGCCGAGGTCGTGTGGGGGCGCAGGCTCGATCCGGCCCGGGTGGAGGTCCTGTCCATTCCGCTGCCGTCCTCGGGGCGGCGCTGGGGCGAGGTCGTCCTGCACGACGGTGTCCCGCACGGGGAGCGGACGACCGCCGCCGGGCACGCCTATCCCGTCTTCGACGAGATCGAGCTGTGGGCGCCCTCCCCGGTACCCACCTGGGTGGTTCTCCTGGAGGCCGCCACCGAGGAGGACCGGGACGCCCTGGAGCAGCTCGCGGCGGACGCCGGCTTCGCCGCGGAGGACTGGTCCTCGTCCGTACGGCTGCTGTGCCGGATGTGTTCCGAGTCGCGGATGCCGTCCGACGAGGGCGACGGTGAGCATCTCGACCCGCACGACCACAGCGAGCCCGGGCATCCCGGACCGCTCGGTCACCGCACCGACGGGCAGCTGTGGGTGCCGGAGCGGGAGTGCGGTCTCGCTGCGCCGGCTTCGCTGGTCAGGGGGTTGCTGGACGGGTGGGTCGCGGACAGCCCCGACTCCCGGGACTGGCGGGATCTCGAAGAGGTGTGCTGAGCGCTGCCGGCCGGCGGGGGCTCGTCGCGCCCACGCGGCGGAGCCGCAGATCAACACGGTCCCGCGCCCTCGCGGGGCGCCACCCCCGTACCCTGTATGAGCACCACACCCCTGGTTTCGAGGAAGGCGTACGTCGGTCATGGCGCAGCAGGACACCGAGCAGCAGCACTCTGGAGTGCTCCCCGTGGACGACGAGGGCTTCGTCATCGACACCGAGGACGGTGAGGAGCGTGAGGCGGCCTACCGTGAGCGCGGTACCTCGCGGCCGATCACGGTCGTCGGCAACCCGGTGCTGCACAAGGAGTGCAAGGACGTCACCGAGTTCGGGCCCGAGCTCGACGAGCTGATCGCCGACATGTTCGCCAGCCAGCGCACCGCCGAGGGCGTGGGCCTGGCGGCCAACCAGATCGGCGTCGATCTGAAGGTCTTCGTCTACGACTGCCAGGACGACGAGGGCAAGCGGCACGTCGGTGTCGTCTGCAACCCCGTCCTCGTCGAGCTGCCCGCCGAGCAGCGCCGCCTCGACGACAGCAACGAGGGCTGCCTCTCCGTGCCGACCGCGTACGCGCCGCTGGCCCGCCCCGACTACGCGGAGGTCACCGGGCAGGACGAGAAGGGCAACCCGGTCAAGGTGCGCGGCACCGGCTACTTCGCGCGCTGCCTCCAGCACGAGACCGACCACCTGTACGGCTATCTCTACATCGACCGGCTCTCCAAGCGCGAGCGCAAGGAAGCCCTGCGGCAGATGGCCGAGAACGAGCCCCGCTACCCGATCGTCGCGAACGACTAGGACACCGGGACAGGATCTGGTGGGCGACTTGAACGGCTGAGTCGCGGCAGGACAGTTGGGGCTCGCGCGCACTCGCGGGCCTGCCCGAGAGGCGTCTGGTCAAGGGGAATCCCCTGACCAGGCGCCGTTCGTATGTGCGTCGCACGTTCGATCCCTTGTGCTCCTCTAGTGATCCATATTCAGTCACACAAGGGGACATTCTCAGCACTGCGGGGTAGTGAGTGAAGCAAATCCGTTCCCAGAACGGTCAGTTGTGGTGCTGAATGGGAAGTGCGGGGATACGCAACGGCGCACGCCCGGCACAGCGGGAGGGGCACAGCGTCAACTGGCGGCTGAGAGGGGTTTGTTCGTGCATGCATTCTCACGCAGCACTTCATCGACACCGACTGCGGTCGCGGTTCCACCGGCGCTCTCTCTCCCGGTGATCGAGTCCGCGTTTCCCCGCCAACTGCACCCGTATTGGCCGAGACTTCAGGAGAACACACGTTCGTGGCTGAGGGAAAAACGCCTCATGCCGGCGGACAAGGTCGACGAATATGCCGACGGCCTTTGCTATACGGACCTGATGGCGGGCTACTACATTGGCGCCCCCGACGAGGTCATGCAGGCGATAGCCGACTACAGCGCGTGGTTCTTCGTCTGGGACGACCGCCACGACCGCGATGTCGTCCACGGCAGGACCGGCGCCTGGCGGAGGCTCAGGTTCCAGCTGCACGCGGCTCTCGACTCCCCGAGGGAGTACCTGCACCACCAGGATCCCCTGGTCGCGGGGTTCGCGGACAGCATGCTGCGCCTGTACTCGTTCCTGACCAAGAAGTGGAACGCGCGCTTCGCCCAACATTTCCACGCGGTGATCGAGGCGTACGACCGGGAATTCCGCAACCGTGTCGACGTCACCGTGCCCACGGTCGAGGAATATCTGGAACTGCGGCGGCTCACCTTCGCGCACTGGATCTGGACCGACCTTCTGGAGCCGAGCGCGGGCAGTGAAATTCCCACCGCCGTGCGGAACCATTTCGCATATCGCCGGGCGGCTCTGCTGAGCCAGGAATTCGCCGCCTGGTACAACGACCTCTGTTCGCTCCCGAAAGAAATCGCGGGCGACGATGTCCACAATCTCGGAATCAGCCTCATCCGCCACGAGGGGCTGACACTCGAAGAAGCGGTCCAGGAAATCCGGCGGCGGATCGAGGAATGCATCGCCGAATTCCTCGACGCGGAAAAGGACCTCAACCGGTTCGCCGACACCCTCGCGGACGGCACCGTGCACGGCAAGGAATTGAGCCTCGCCGTGAAAGCGTGCCTCGGCAATATGCGGAACTGGTTCAGCTCCGTGTACTGGTTCCACCACGAGTCCGGCCGGTACACCGTCGACAGCTGGGACGACCGCTCCACGCCCCCGTACGTCAACAACGAAGCGGCAGGTGAGTCATGACCGTCGAGTCAGTGAAGCCCGCGCAACCCGCGCCACCGCAGCTGCCCGTTCCACCTCTCGCCGGAGGCGGCCTGCCGGTCCTGGGCCACGGCTGGAAACTGGTCCGTGACCCGCTGGGCTTCCTCGCCCGGCTCCGCGACCACGGCGACGTCGTACGGCTCAAGCTGGGCCCCAAGACGGTGTACGCGCTCACCTCGCCGGCCCTCACCGGAGCGATGGCGCTCAGCACCGACTTCAAGATCGACGGACCCCTCTGGGAGTCCCTGGAAGGCCTGCTCGGCAAGGAGGGCGTCGCCACCGCGAACGGGCCCAGGCACCGTCGCCAGCGCCGCACCATCCAGCCGGCGTTCCGGCTCGACATCATCCCCGAGTACGGACCGATCATGGAGGAGGAGGCGCGGGCGCTCGCCGAGCGCATGGGGTCGGGCGAGCCCGTCGACTGCACCGCCGAGTCGTTCCGTGTCGCTGTGCGCATCGCGGCCCGCTGTCTGCTGCGCGGCGAGTTCATGGACGAGCGCGCCGAGCGCCTGAGCATCGCGCTCGCCACCGTGTTCCGCGGCATGTACCGGCGCATGGTGATCCCTGCGGGCCCTCTCTATCGGCTGCCGCTTCCGGCCAACCGCAAATTCGACCGCGCATTGGCCGATTTGCATCTCCTCGTCGACGAGATCGTCGCCGAGCGCCGCGCATCCGGTCAAAAGCCGGACGATTTGCTGACGGCATTGCTGGAAGCGAAGGACGAGAACGGCGAGCCGATCGGCGAACAGGAGATCCACGACCAAGTCGTAGCGATACTCACGCCCGGCAGCGAAACCGTGGCGTCCACGATCATGTGGCTGCTGCAAGTACTCACCGAACACCCGGAACACGCCGCACGGGTGGCCGAGGAGGTCGAATCCGTCGTAGGGGACCGGCCCGTCGCATTCGACGACGTCCGGAAGCTGTCGTACACCAACAATGTCGTCGTCGAGTCGATGCGGCTGCGCCCCGCCGTATGGATTTTGACCCGGCGGGCGGTGACCGAAACCGAACTCGGCGGCTATCGGATTCCGGCCGGTGCCGACATCGTCTACAGTCCGTTCGCCATCCAGCGTGATCCGCGCTCGTACGACGGGCATCTGGATTTCGACCCCGACCGCTGGCTTCCGGAACGCGCCAAGGACGTCCCGAAGTACGCCATGAGCCCCTTCAGTGTGGGCAACCGGAAGTGCCCGAGCGACCACTTCTCGATGGCGCAGCTCAGCCTGATCACGGCGACGGTGGCGTCCCGGTGGCGGTTCGAGCAGGTCTCCGACTCCAATGACGCGACCCGCGTCGGCATCACCCTGCGTCCGTACCGGCTGCTGCTGAGGGCCCTGCCGCGGTGACCGCGCGGCGCTGTCCGCGGTGACCCGGTGTCCGTACCGGTGCGCGTTCAGGCGGCCCGCGGGCCTCTGAACGTGCGCCGGTAGGCCTGCGGGGTCGTCCCCAGGCTCCGGACGAACTGGTGGCGCAGCGCGGCCGCGGTGCCGAACCCGGTGCGGCCCGCGATCGCGTCCATCGTCTCGTCCGACGCCTCCAGCAACTCCTGTGCCAGCAGCACCCTCTGGCGCAGGATCCAGCGGTACGGGGTGGTGCCGGTCTCCTGCTGGAAGCGGCGTGCGAAGGTGCGCGGGGACATGTGGGCGCGGGCCGCGAGCTGCTCGACGGTCACCTCCCGGTCGAGGTGGCGCTCCATCCACACCAGCACCTCGCCGACCGTGTCGCAGGTGGAGCGGGGCAGCGGGCGCTCGATGTACTGGGCCTGCCCGCCGTCCCGGTGCGGGGGCACCACCATGCGGCGGGCGATGGCGTTGGCGACCTCGGGACCCTGTTCCTTGCGGACGATGTGCAGACAGGCGTCGATTCCGGCGGCGGTGCCGGCCGAGGTGATCACCGGGTCCTCGTCCACGTACAGCACGTCCGGTTCGACGATCGCCTTCGGGTACTGCCGGGTGAGCTCCTCGGCGTGGTGCCAGTGCACGGCGCAGCGCCGCCCGTCGAGGAGCCCGGCCGCGCCGAGCACGAAGACGCCGGAGCAGACGCTGAGCACCCGGGCGCCGCGGTCCGTGGCGCGGTGCAGGGCGTCGAGCAGTTCGGGCGGATAGGACCGGGACACATAGGAGTTCCCGGCGGGGAGAGCGATGAGGTCGGCGCTCTCCAAGCGCTCCAGGCCGTGCTCGGTGGTCAGCGAGAACCCCGCGTGGGTGGTCAGGGTCGGGCCTTCGGCGGAGGCGACCGCGAAGTCGTAGACGGGCAGGCCGTCGTCGCTGCGGTCGATGCCGAACACCTCGCAGACGACCCCGAGTTCGAAGGGGTGCACACCGTCGAGCAGGACCGCGGCCACGTTTTTCAGCATGTCCGCCAGTGTGCCTCGTCAGTGGCAGGAAATCGAGGGTCTACGGCAGTCCTGCCACTGACGCTGAGGGGCGAGCGGTACGACAGTGGTGTTCATGAAGATGCTCATCGACAACTCGGACACCACCGCCGGATTCCTGACTGTCCTCGCGATCTTCGTGGTCCTGGCCCTGCCCGCGCTGATCGGCGCGGCCCACGAGCGGCGCATCGACCGTCAGCTAGGACTTCGTGACCAGCACCGTGACCGTCCACTCCTGAATGCCCTTGCACGACACCTTGCCCGGGGCGGTCGCGCAGAGCGGCCGGGACGAGGTGAGGTGGGCGGTTCCCGCCGAGACCGCCTTGAAGGCGGAGCTCGCGTCTCCCGCCTGGAGGACGACGCCGCTGTTGGTGGCCTCTAGCCCGGTGCCGCTGACCTTGACAGGGGTCCACGGCCGACTGGTGGTGCCGTCCAGGGTGAGGCGGAGTACGCCGCCGGCCGTGAGGCAGTACGTGTGGCCGGTGTCGGCGGCGCCGAGCTCCGCGGGAGCCGTGTCGCAGCTCTGATGGCTCGTCGTGGGGGACGGCGACACGGTGCGGCTGCCGCCGCCCGCGTCACCGCCGCCCTGTGTGCCGCAGCCCGCGAGGAGCAGCGTCAGGGCCGTGAGGGCGAGGATCCGATGGTGGGTCGTACGGCGCATGGGGTGGCACCTCCTTGTCGCTTGGACGTGCCACCCCCGCATCAGGATCCACACAGGGACGCAGGGCCCTGGCCGCGACGCCGGCCAGGGCCCCACTGGTCAGCTGGTCGTGACGGCGGTGTCGTCCACGACGAAGCTGGTCTGGAGCGAGGAGTCCTCGACACCGCTGAACTTCAGGGTGACGGTGGACCCGGCGAACGAGGACAGGTCGAAGGTCTTCTGGCTGTAGCCGGAGGCGGCGTTGAGGTTCGAGTACGTCGCCAGGGTGGTCGATCCGGCGGTGACCGTCAGCTTGTCGTACTGGCTGCTGGTGGTGGTCTCCGCGGTGTCGATGTGCAGGTAGAAGGTGAAGCTGGCCTTGCATCCGGACGGGATCGTCACCGACTGGGAGAGCGTGTCGGTGTGCGTCGAGCCGTAGCCGTCCAGCCACGCCTTGTACGAACCGGCGTGCGCGGCCTCACTGCTGGAGTTGGTGATGACGCCACTGCTGGCGCTCCAGGTGGTGTTGCCCGACTCGAAGCCCGGGTTGCCGAGCAGCTGCGCCGAGGTGCAGGTGCCGCCGCCGGAGGTGCTGACGGTCCAGGTGAAGGAGGCGGAGCCGGAGGCGCCCGTGCTGTCGGAGGCGGAGACGGTGACGCTGTAGGTACCCGCCGTGCTCGCGGTGCCGGAGATCAGACCGGTGGAGCTGCTGATCGAAAGGCCGGTCGGCAGACCGCTCGCGCTGTAGGTGAGGGTCGCGCCCGCGCTGTCGCTGGCCGATATCTGCAGGCTGACCGAACCGCCGGTGGCGGTGGACTGGCTGCCCGGGTTGGTGACGGTCACCGTGTTGCCGGTGCTGGTGCCCGACGCGAAGGCGGTGGTGCCGTTCGGGGTGCCCCAGCCGGTCGGGCCGTCGTAGCCGGTGGCCGCGGTGCAGAAGTACGAGGGCGAGCAGGAGCCGTTGTTGCCGCTGGTCACGTCGTACAGGTTCGAGGTGTGGGAGTACGGGTACTTCGCCGGGTAGTCGCTGGAGCCCGGGGTGCCCGCGAGGGCGTACACACCCGCGATGATCGGCGAGGAGGCACTCGTACCGCCGTAGACCGCCCAGCCGGAGCCGCCGTAGGTGTCGTAGACGGCTACGCCGGTGGCGGGGTCGGCGACCGCGGAGACGTCGGCCTCCATGCGCTTGGAGCAGCCGGTGTCGGTCTGCCAGCTCGGCTTCGCGTCGTAGGCGGAGCAGCCGGAGCCGGTGCCCTCGGTGCTGCTGGTCTTCCACACGGACTCGGTCCAGCCGCGGCTGTTGGAGCTGGTGGACAGGGCGGTGCCGCCGACGGCGGTCACGTACTGGGACGTGGCCGGGTACTCGGCGCCGTAGGCGGAGTCACCGGAGGAGACGGTGATGGCGACGCCCGGGTGCTTGAAGTACGAGGTGTCCTCGCTGGTCTGCGAGGAGGACTCGGAGCCGCCCCAGCTGTTGGAGACGAACTTCGCGCCCAGCGTCACGGCCTCGTTCTCGGCGGTGCCGAGGTCGGAGTCGGTGGCCGAGTTGGCCTCGACGAGGACGATGTTGCAGTTCGGGCAGACCGCGCTCACCATGTCGATGTCGAGCGCTTCCTCACCCGCCCAGCCGGTGTCGTTGGTCGGCAGGGAGCTGGTCGAGCCGGTCTGGCTGACCTGCTTGAAGCAGCCGTTGGCCTTGGTGCAGGCCGACAGGCCGAACTGCGAACGGTAGGTCGCGAGGTCCGACTCCGCGTTGGGGTCGTTGTACGCGTCGACCACGGCGACGGTCAGGCCGGAGCCGCCGGTGGAGGGCAGGTTGTAGGCGCTGTGCAGGTTCGCCGGGCTCAGGCCGGACACCGCGGCGGCGGCGTTCGGTGAGATCGCGGCGGCCAGCTTCTGCTTGATGTCGGTGCGACGCTGCGCGAAACAGGCCGCGTGACCGGCCGTCGGGGCGCCGCACAGGTGTGTGGTCGGCACCTTCTGGCCTGCCTTGCCCGTGGCGTGCACCGCCTGCGCGGCCGGGGCGGTCAGGGCCTTCGCGTTCTGGGCGGCCCGGGTGGGCTTGGTGGTGGTCGGCGCCGGCTGCGCGTTCGCGGCCGGGGCCGCCATGAGTCCGGCGACCGTGAGGGCGAGGGCGGGCGCGGCGGCGGTCAGAAGTCTTCGCAGTCGCCGGGCGGGCCTGCTGGGGGGTGTCTCACGCATGGGTGCTGCCTCCATCGGTTTGAGGCCGGTGCCGCGCGGGCCGGGGTAGGGCCGCGCACGGCTCCACAGCCGGAAGTGGGGGTTCTCGGCGTTGCGTGGCAGGCCCGTGACGCGCGTAGCGTGAGAAAAGTGCGGATGTGCCATGGGCATGCCAATCCAGCGTCCCGCCATGCCTCTGTACGTGACATGTCAGGACGGCCAGAACCTAGCCGGGGCCGATGACGCCCGGATAGCCACGCCCGAAGAACTTTGCCGCCCCATAGGGGGTCCATGGACGGTGCATGGACGGCCCATGGACGAGACGCGGTGATGCCGGGCCGCGACATGCGGTCCGGCATCACCGGTGTCGTACCGTCAGAAGTCCTCGTACAGCCGGAAGTTCTCGTCCGTCAGAAGTCCTCGTCGAAGCCGACCGAGCCCTCCACCGCCACCTGGTACGCCGAGGGGCGGCGCTCGAAGAAGTTGGTCAGCTCCTGGACACCCTGGAGCTCCATGAAGGAGAAGGGGTTCTCGGAGCCGTACACCGGTGCGAAGCCGAGGCGCTGGAGACGCTGGTCGGCCACGCACTCCAGGTACTGGCGCATCGAGTCGGTGTTCATGCCCGGCAGGCCCTCACCGCACAGGTCGCGGGCGAACTGCAGCTCGGCCTCGACGGCCTCCCTCAGCATGTCGGTGACCTGTTGCTGGAGCTGGTCGTCGAAGAGCTCCGGCTCCTCCTTGCGCACGGTGTCCACCACCTCGAAGGCGAAGGACATGTGCATTGTCTCGTCGCGGAACACCCAGTTGGTGCCGGTGGCGAGACCGTGCAGCAGACCCCGGCTGCGGAACCAGTAGACGTACGCGAAGGCGCCGTAGAAGAAGAGGCCCTCGATGCACGCGGCGAAGCAGATGAGGTTGAGCAGGAAGCGACGCCGGTCCGCCTTGGTCTCCAGACGGTCCAGCTTCTCCACCGAGTCCATCCACTTGAAGCAGAACTCTGCCTTCTCGCGGATCGAGGGGATGCTCTCGACGGCGTCGAAGGCGGCGGCGCGGTCCTCCGGGTCGGGGAGGTAGGTGTCCAGCAGGGTCAGATAGAACTGGACGTGGACCGCTTCCTCGAACAGCTGCCTGGAGAGATACAGGCGCGCCTCGGGGGAGTTGATGTGCTTGTAGAGGGTCAGCACGAGGTTGTTCGACACGATCGAGTCGCCCGTCGCGAAGAACGCGACCAGCCGGCCGATCATGTGCTGCTCGCCCTGCGAGAGCTTCGCGAGGTCGGCCACGTCCGAGTGGAGGTCGACCTCCTCCACGGTCCAGGTGTTCTTGATGGCGTCCCGGTAACGCTCGTAGAAGTCCGGGTAACGCATGGGGCGGAGGGTGAGTTCGAAGCCCGGGTCGAGCAGGTTCTTTTCGGTGGAGCTCATTACTGGCAGGCCTCGCAGGACTCGGGGTTCTCAAGGGAGCAGGCGACGGCATCCTCGACGGGGATCGCCTGCACGGGGATGGTCTTCTCGGGCTGGGCCTGTGCCTGGGCGGCGCGGGCGATACGGGTCGCCGGGCGGGAGCGCAGGTAGTACGTCGTCTTCAGGCCCGACTTCCAGGCGTACGCGTACATCGAGGAGAGCTTGCCGATGGTCGGCGTTTCCAGGAAGAGGTTCAGGGACTGGGCCTGGTCCAGGAACGGGGTGCGGGCGGCGGCCATGTCGATCAGGCCGCGCTGCGGAATCTCCCAGGCCGTGCGGTACAGGTCGCGGACGTCCTGCGGGACCCAGGTGAAGCCCTGCACCGAACCGTTGGACTCGCGCAGCGCCTCCCGGGTCTGCGCGTCCCACACGCCGAGGTTCTTCAGCTCGTTCACCAGGTAGGAGTTGACCTGGAGGAACTCACCGGAGAGCGTCTCGCGCTTGAACAGGTTGGACACCTGCGGCTCGATGCACTCGTACACGCCCGCGATGGACGCGATGGTGGCGGTGGGCGCGATGGCGAGGAGGAGGGAGTTGCGCATGCCCACGGCGGCGATACGTTCCCGCAGCGCCGCCCAGCGCTCCGGCCAGGTCAGCTCCACGCCGTAGTGGTCGGGGTGCAGGACGCCACGGGCCGTACGGGTCTTCTCCCAGGCCGGGAGCGGGCCGCTGCGCTCCGCGAGGTCGGCCGAGGCCTCGTACGCGGCGAGCATGATCCGCTCGGCGATCCGGGTGGAGAGCGCGCGGGCCCGGGGCGAGTCGAAGGGCACGCGCAGCTTGAAGAAGACGTCCTGGAGCCCCATCGCGCCGAGGCCGACGGGCCGCCACTTCGCGTTCGACCGGCCGGCCTGCTCGGTCGGGTAGAAGTTGATGTCGACGACACGGTCGAGGAAGGTGACGGCGGTGCGGACCGTCTCGTCCAGCCGCTCCCAGTCGATGTCCCCGTCGAGGACGAAGGCGCCGAGGTTGACCGAGCCGAGGTTGCAGACCGCCGTCTCCCCGTCGTCCGTGACCTCCAGGATCTCGGTGCACAGATTCGAGGAGTGGACGGTGTGGCCCGGCTCCGCCGTCTGGTTGGCGGTGCGGTTGGCGGCGTCCTTGAAGGTCATCCAGCCGTTGCCGGTCTGCGCGAGGGTACGCATCATGCGGCCGTAGAGGTCACGGGCCGGGATGGTCTTCTTGGCGAGACCGGCCGCCTCCGCCCCGCGGTACGCGGCGTCGAACTCGTCGCCCCACAGGTCGACCAGCTCGGGCACGTCGGAGGGCGAGAAGAGGGACCACTGCCCGTCGGCGTCGACCCGGCGCATGAACTCGTCCGGGATCCAGTGCGCGAGGTTCAGGTTGTGCGTACGGCGGGCGTCCTCACCGGTGTTGTCGCGCAGCTCCAGGAACTCCTCGATGTCGGAGTGCCAGGTCTCCAGGTAGACCGCGGCCGCGCCCTTGCGCCTGCCGCCCTGGTTCACGGCGGCGACCGAGGCGTCGAGGGTCTTCAGGAACGGGACGATCCCGTTGGAGTGCCCGTTCGTACCGCGGATCAGCGAACCGCGCGAACGGATCCGGGAGTACGAAAGACCGATGCCACCCGCGTGCTTCGAGAGGCGGGCCACCTGGTGGTAGCGGTCGTAGATGGAGTCCAGCTCGTCCAGCGGGGAGTCGAGGAGGTAGCAGGACGACATCTGCGGGTGCCGCGTACCGGAGTTGAACAGCGTGGGGGAGGAGGGGAGGTAGTCGAGGCGGCTCATGAGCCCGTAGAGCGCCGCGACCTCGTCCAGGGCCCGGGTGGTGTCGTCCTCGGCCAGGCCCGACGCCACGCGCAGCATGAAGTGCTGGGGCGTCTCGATGACCTTGCGGGTGATCGGGTGCCGGAGCAGATAGCGGCTGTGCAGGGTGCGCAGGCCGAAGTAGCCGAAGCGGTCGTCGCCGTCGGTGTCGATCAGCGCGTCCAGCCGGGCCGTGTGCAGCTGGACGAACTCCGCCGTACGGTCGGCGATCAGGCCTTCGCGGTGACCCGTGGCGATCGACTCGGAGAAGGACGTGACGCCCTGCGAGGCGGCCTCCGCCGCGATGCTGATCGTCAGCAGCCTGGCCGCCAGCCGGGAGTAGGCGGGGTCCTCGGAGATGAGGCCCGCGGCCGCCTCGGTGGCCAGCTCGCGCAGCTCCGTGTCGTCCGCGCGCGCGGACCGGCCGCGCAGCGCGGCGGCGGCGACCCGGCCGGGGTCGGCGTCGGGGAGGTCGGCGGTGAGGTCGGTCAGGGTACGCAGCAGCGTGGTACCGGGACCGTCCGTCTCCACCGGGGCCTGCTTCCGCTGCTGCTCCTGCTCCTGCTGCTGCTGTGCGAAAGCGGTAGCTGAAGCCGGGTCGGCTGGCGCGATGGTCACTTGGGGCTCTCCCTCGCTAGGCACGGGGCCTGGCGGAGGGCAGGGCAGCTCACGAGCGCACACGGCGTCGCGTCCACCGGCCCATTCCGCGAGGCCCGGACGTCATGTACCCGGGCCGGATGGCCGGGCGCGCTGTCGGCAGGTCCTCGGACTGACGCGAGTACATGGGCGCGGATGTGCGAACACGTACAAGTACACCGTTGCGGGACAGTTCCGGATTTTCACCGGATTCCCCTGCGGCGACAGCGAGCATGAGCATACATCTTGTGCCGGGCTGCCGTGACACCACCAGATGTTGTGTCGCGCCGGTGTCAGAGTGTCAACTCGTAGGTGAGGAGAGTGATGTCGTCGAGGTCCGGGAGCGGGTTCCAGTCGCGGTCGGGGGTGCGGGTGAAGCCGAGGCGTTCGTAGATGCGGTGGGCGGCGTGCATGGTGCGCTGGGTGGAGAGCACGACGCGTGCACAGCCGGCGGTGGCGCGTGCCTGGTCGACGCAGGCGCGGACGAGGGTCTCGCCGGCGCCTCGGCCGCGGGACTCGCGTGCGACGGCGAGCATCCGGATCTCGGCTTCGCCGGGGCGGGCTATGTCGGCCATGGGGCCGCCGCGCGGTACGAAGGTCACGGCGCCGAGGATGTGGTCGTGGTCCACGGCGACGAGGACCTCCGCGGCGGCGGCCCGCTTCGCCACGTCCCGCAGTTCGCCGAGGTACTCGTCGCTCTCCCCGAAGTCGAGCAGGCCGTCGCCGAGGTAGGCCTGCGCGGTGATCTCGCCGATGCGGTCGTATTCGTGGGGGCGGGCGTGTCTGATGCGGAGGTCCATGCCGGTGAGTGTGCAACAGGGCGCGGGAACGGGCCGCCGGATTTATGTCCGACGGCCCGTGGGGGTTGTTGGTGCGGTTCTTCGGCTGCGGGCCCGGTGGGGGCTGGTCGCGCAGTTCCCCGCGCCCCTAAAAGCCTGGGGCGCCGGGGCGCAGCCCCGTGCCCCAGGGGCG